>WFNH01000028.1 GCA_015488685.1 Marinosulfonomonas sp. | reverse complement strand
GCCTTTATGGCGGCGCATGGTATTGTCGATCAGCATCCGTTCGAACGCCTCGACATATTCCTTCAGCGGCTTGCCCTCGGTGGTCATCACCGGCTGGGTTTCCTCGTTGTCGGCCATCAGCAGGCTGGCAATGGTGCCCGAGCCACGACGGCTTTGCAGCACCGCCCGTTCGGCCACGTTGATCAGCTGGCGGATGTTGCCCGGCCAGGGGGCCTGCAACAGTTGCGCGGCCTCCTGCGCTGAAACCTCGGGGGCGTCACAGCCGTATTCCTCGGCGAACTGTTCGGACAGGCGGGCGAATAACGTCAGGATGTCTTCGCCACGCTGGCGCAGGGGTGGCAGGGTGATTTTCATAGCGGCCAGCCGGTAATAAAGGTCGGGGCGCAACACGTCCTCGACAGTTTTATCCTCGGCCTGAAGGTTGGAAATGGCCACGATGCGGGTTTCGGCCGGATTGCCCTGCTCGTTGATATAGGTCAGCAGGCGCGCTTGCAGGCCATCCGACAGCGCGTCGATATCCTCAAGCACCAAAGTGCCGCCACGGGCTTCTTCGACCAGCGGCTGCGGGCCATCGTCCAGCATTGGACCAAACAGGCGGCGGCCAAGGTCTTCTTCCTCGAATGCCGCACATGAAATCAACGAAAACTTTTTACCGCCTCTTGAACCAACTGCGTGCAGCGCATGTGCCACCAGCGTTTTGCCGGTGCCGGTTTCGCCGTCAATCAGCACATGGCCATCGGCCTGCCCCAGATCCAGAATATCCTCGCGCAGGCGTTCCATAACCGGCGATGATCCGATCAGTTTCTTCATAACTGCCGTGCCATCGCCCAATTCACGCCGCAGCGCGCGGTTGTCCAGGGTCAAACGGCGGGTCTGAGTGGCTTTTTTGGCCAATTCGGTCATTTTATCCGGGTTGAACGGCTTTTCCAGAAAATCATAAGCGCCGACGCGCATCGCCTCGACGGCCATCGGCACATCGCCGTGGCCGGTGATCATGATTACAGGTAATCCCGAATCCACGCTCATCAACCGTTTCAGAAACTGCATCCCGTCCATGCCGGGCATTTTGATGTCGCTGACCACCACGCCCGGATAATCCGGTCCCAGCTTTTTCAGCGCATCCTCGGCGTTGGCAAAGGTTTCGGTATCGAACCCCGACAGGGCCAGCCATTGGCTGATCGACTGGCGCATGTCCTGCTCGTCGTCCACAATCGCGATTTTCATTGCTTGTGCCATAATTCAGTGTCTCACTCGGCTGCTTCTGTTTCATCTAACAATATGGGCAACTGCACTTCGAATACAGCCCCGCCCACCGTGGCGTTCCTTGCGGTCAGCCTTCCACCCAAGTCGTTCACGATGCCCGAGGAAATGGCAAGCCCCAAGCCAACCCCGTCGCCTGCCTGTTTGGTGGTGTAGAACGGCTCGAACAGGCTATCCAGATCCTCGATCCCTGCCCCGTTGTCGCGCACCGTCAACAGCGCGGTTTCACCGGCGGCCAACAGGATGTCGATCTGCGGGTCCTTCACGGTTTTGGTGGCATCCAATGCGTTGCGAAACAGGTTGATAATCACCTGTTCAATCCGCACCCGATCCCCCAGCACCATCACCGGTTCGCGCGGCATGGTTTTGGTGATTTCCACATGGCGGCGTTTGAGTTGTGGCTCCATCATCGACAGGGCCGAATTGACCGCATCCCTCATATCCAAAGGCGCAAACGCATCGCCACCCTTGCGGGCATAGCTTTTCAACTGCTTGGTAATTGCCCCCATGCGTTCAATCAGATCATCAATCCGCTGGAACGACGAAACGGCCTCTTCCGGTCGTTTGCGGCGCAACAAAAGACGCGCGCCGGCAAGGTAGGTTTTCATCGCCGCCAAGGGCTGGTTCAATTCGTGCGAAACGGCCGCCGACATTTCGCCCAGCGCGGCCAGTTTCGAGCTTTGCGCAAGGGTCTGTTCGGCCACTTGAAGGCTCTTTTCCGCCTTTTCACGTTCGGCAATTTCCCGCTGTAGCCGCTGGTTAAGCTGGCGAAGTTCTGCCGACTCGCGTTGGAAAAACCGCGATTGCACCTGCGCCTTTCGCGATAGAAAGTAAAATGTCAGTGCCAGCAGAATTGCAAATCCCATGATTTCCAATGCCAGCACCGCGTTCACGCGCTGTCGCACCGATGCATAGGTGGTAAACGATGTCATCTTCCACCCCTGAAACGGTATCCGCGCCTCTTGTCGCATAACACCGGACCCCAGCAGATTTGCCGAAGTGGTCAGAGAAACCCAGTCAGTTGTTGTCTGGATGGACCGCTGGATTGCGGCCGATGGCGAGCGCAGCTGAAGTGCTTCTTTTTCACTCAGACCTCGCCATGCCGGTTCGGTTGCCAGCAGAATTTTACCTTCGCTATCGGCAACAAAAACCGCGTCCGAAATACCTGCCCAGCTGTTTTGAAACTGTTTCAGGTCCACTTCGACAACAATCACCCCAATCGGGCTGCCTGCGTACTCCATCTTGCGCGAGTAGCTGAACATGACCGAACCGTTATCACCATTTGTTACTGTAAAAATCGTGTCGTTCGAACGAACGGCATTTACGAAATAGGCATCCGATCTATGATTTGCCCCGATCAGATTGCGATCCGACGCCGCAACCACGCGTCCAGAATTGTCCAGCAACAGCAGGGTTGCTGCACCGATCTCGTCTATATAGGAAATCAGCCGTTGCGAACTTTGAGTGTAATCCTGTGAATTCAGCGCTCCGAT
>WFNH01000027.1 GCA_015488685.1 Marinosulfonomonas sp. | reverse complement strand
GGGGGGGGCTGGGCTTTGATGTGCTGGCCTCCTTGCGACGACTGGATATCGGTGGCGGGTTCGAGGCAGGCATCGCGATTGTCATTCTTGCGGTGGCGATTGACCGGCTGTCCCAGGCATTCGCTGCGCGTGCCACCACATTCACCCCGCCGCCCAAAGGCAACACATGGATTAAACGCCACCCGCGCAGTATGATCGTGCTGGCGATCCTGCTGGTCTCATACGGGGTCGGCTTGGTCCTGCCCGCCGTGCAGACCTATCCAGACACTGCCACCCTGACCACCGGCAAGTTCTGGGACAACGGGGTGAAATATCTGAACATCAATTTCTATGACCAGTTCGAGGCGGTTAAACTATTCTTCCTGCAAGGGTTTCTGCTGCCGGTGAAACGGTTCTTCCTTGGTATTCCGTGGGTCTGGGCTATCACCATGGTCACCGCCATTGGTTGGGCATTTGGCGGCTGGAAACTGGCCCTGATGAACCTGCTGATGGCGGGATTTATCGCCACAACCGGCATGTGGGAAAAGGCGATGATCACGGTTTACCTGTGTGGCACATCCGTGGTGATCGCCAGCGTGATTGGCATCCCGCTGGGGGTTCTGGCGGCGGTCAATGAACGGGCCGGACGCATCATCGGTGTGCTGATCGACACGCTGCAAACCCTGCCCAGTTTCGTCTATCTGATCCCCGTGGTGATGCTGTTTCGCATCGGTGATTTCACCGCCATGGTCGCCATCGTCCTATACGCCGTGGTGCCTGCTGTGCGATATGCCGCCCACGGTGTGCGATCCGTCAGTCCGGAATTGATCGAGGCGGGCGTGGTCTCGGGCTGCACCAAACGCCAGCTGTTGACCCGCATCCGCCTGCCGCTGGCCTTGCCGGAAATCCTGCTGGGGCTGAACCAGACCATCATGCTGGCCCTGTCGATGCTGGTGATCACCGCGCTGGTGGGCACACGCGACTTGGGCCAAGAGGTCTATATCGCCCTGACCAAAGCCGACACGGGGCGCGGATTGGTGGCCGGTTTTGCCATTGCATTCATCGCGATAATTGCTGACAGGGTGATCAACGCGTCTGCCAGATCGGCGCGGGTCAGATATGGACTGGAAGCCGCCAATGGATAAAGAAACCGCCCTGAAACGCATCAAGTCATTGCCGATCTGGCAAGGCAATATCGAACCTGAGCCTTTGGGCGGCGGGCGCACCAATCTGAACTTTACCGTCAGGGACGATTGCGGCCGCTATGTGGTGCGGTTTGGCGATGACATCCCCGAACACCAACTGCTTCGCTTTAACGAACTTGCCGCCGCGCGCGCCGCCCATGCCGCCGGTCTGTCGCCTGCTGTTGTGTATGTCGAGGACGGGTTGACCGTGATCGACTATATCGAGGCCAAAACGCTGGACGAACCTGATGTGGCCGACCCCGATATGCTGGCCCGTATCATCCCGCTGCTGCACCGCTGCCATCATGAAATCCCCAAACATTTCCGTGGCCCCGCGCTGATTTTCTGGGTGTTCCATGTGATCCGCGATTACACTGCCACCCTGCGCGATGGCAACAGCAACTACGCCGCGCAACTGGATGATTACCTTGCCGTTTCCGAGAAACTGGAGGCTGCCGTTGGCCGCGTCGAAATCGTCTTTGGCCACAATGATCTGATGGCGGCGAATTTTCTGGATGATGGCAAACGGCTGTGGCTGATCGACTGGGATTACGCCGGGTTTAACACCCCGCTGTTCGATCTGGGCGGGCTGGCCAGCAACAATTCCCTGAGTGAAGGGCAAGAGGCCGTGATGCTGGACCTCTATTTTGACGGTCAGGTCACCGATGATCTGCTGCACCGCTATCACGCGATGAAATGTGCCTCGCTTTTGCGGGAATGTATGTGGAGCATGGTCTCCGAACTCACCTCGACCCTCGACATCGACTACGCCGCCTATACCGCTGAAAACCTTACCCGTTTCCAGCGTGCCTATGACACTTACAAGCAAAGCTGAGACCCCTATGAAAACCCTGCCCAAATCCTCGCGTGTTGTCATTATCGGTGGCGGTATCGTCGGTTGTTCCACGGCCTACCATCTGGCGAAACTGGGCGTCGAGGTGCTGTTGCTGGAACGCCAAAAACTGACATCGGGCACCACGTTTCATGCGGCCGGTCTGGTGGGGCAGTTGCGTTCAAACGCCAATATCACCCAACTGCTGGGCTATTCGGTGGACCTGTATAACACCATCGAGGCCGAAACGGGGCTTGGCACGGGCTGGAAGATGAACGGTGGCTTGCGGCTGGCCTGTAATCAGGAACGCTGGACCGAGGTTAAACGCCAGGCCACCACCGCCCGATCCTTTGGCCTGCAAATGGACCTGCTGACCCCGCAAGAGGCCCAAGACCTGTGGCCGCTGATGAATGTTGACGATGTGGTGGGCGCGGCTTTCATGCCGACCGACGGGCAGGCCAATCCTTCGGACATAACACAGGCGCTGGCCAAAGGCGCGCGCATGAACGGGGCGCAGGTTTTCGAGGATTGCAAGGTGACGGACCTTGAAATCGACAAGGGGGTGATCAAGGCGGTGATCACCGATCAGGGCCGGGTTGAATGTGAATCCGTGGTGCTGTGCGCGGGGCAATGGAGCCGCTCCTTCGCCGCCCGTTTCGGCGTAAACATCCCGCTGGTTTCGATGGAACACCAATACATGGTGACCGAACCGATTGTCGGTATGCCGAAAAACCTGCCCACCCTGCGCGATCCGGATCGGCTGACCTATTACAAGGAAGAGGTCGGCGGGCTGGTGATGGGCGGCTACGAGGCCAACCCCATTCCATGGGCGGTGGACGGCATCCCCAAGGGGTTCCACTATACGCTGCTGGACAGCAACTTTGACCATTTCGAACCATTGATGGAACTGGCGCTGGGCCGTGTGCCTGCGCTGGAAACGGCGGGGATCAGGACGCTGACCAACGGGCCTGAAAGCTTCACGCCGGATGGCAATTTCATCATTGGCGAAGCGCCCGATCTGCGCAATTTCTTTGTTGGCGCGGGCTTCAACGCCTTTGGCATCGCCGCCGGTGGCGGGGCTGGCATGGCGCTGGCCGAATGGGTGAAAAACGGCGAACCGCCCTTTGATCTGTGGTCCGCCGACATCCGTCGCTTTGGCCGCCCGCATTTTGATACCGACTGGGTGCGCACCCGCACCATTGAGGCCTACGGCAAGCACTACACGATGGCCTGGCCTTACGAGGAACATTCCTCGGGTCGCCCCTGCCGCAAGTCCCCGCTTTACGAGGTGCTAAAGGATCAGGGCGCCTGTTTTGGCGAAAAGCTGGGCTGGGAGCGGCCGAACTGGTTTGCCGGAGAAGGGGAAACCCCGCAGGATGTCTACAGTTTCGGGCGGCAAAACTGGTTTGACGCGGTCGGGTGCGAGCATAAGGCGTGCCGCGAGGCTGCGGTGCTGTTCGACCAGACGTCATTTGCCAAATTCGCCCTGAAAGGGCCGGATGCGCTGGCCGCACTGAACTGGATTTGCGCCAACAATGTGGACAAGCCCGTGGGCGCGCTGACCTATACGCAGATGCTGAATGATCACGGCGGGATCGAATGCGATCTGACTATTGCGCGCATCGCGCAGGATGAATTCTACATCGTCACCGGCACCGGCTTTGCCACCCATGATTTCGACTGGATTTCCCGCAATATTCCCGACGGGATGAATTGCCAGTTGTTCGACATCACCTCAAGCAACGCGGTGCTGTCCCTGATGGGTCCGCGTGCGCGCGACATCCTGCAAGCGGTCACCCGTGCGGATGTGTCAAACGCAGGCTTCCCCTTTGGCACCACCAAAACCATCGGCATCGCAGGCTGCCCCGTACTGGCGCTGCGGGTGACTTACGTTGGCGAGCTGGGGTGGGAGCTGCACCTGCCGGTCGAATACGCCACCACGGTTTACGCGGCCTTGATGCAGGCGGGGGCGGAGCACGGGCTGAAGAATGCCGGCTACCGCGCGATTGAGAGCCTGCGGCTGGAGAAAGGCTATCGTGCGTGGGGGGCTGACATCGGCCCCGACCACACCCCGCATGAATCCGGCCTTGGCTGGGCGGTCAAGCTGAAGGGCAACACCCCTTTTAAAGGCCGCGAGGCCGCGCAAGCGCAGGTTGATAGTGGCGTGAAAAAGATGATGGCCTGTTTCACCTGCGATCCCGACGTGGTGCTTCTGGGCCGTGAAACCATTTACCGCAACGGCGAGCGGGTGGGCTGGCTGACTTCGGGTGGATTTGGGTATACGGTCGATAAATCAATCGGTTACGGCTATATCCGCAACCCGGACGGGGTGACGCGCGACTACATCATGGAGGGCAGTTATGAACTGGAAGTCGCCACCGACCGCGTCCCCTGCACCGTCCACATGACCCCGCTGTATGATGCGAAAATGGAGCGGATCAAGGGTTGAGGCGGATAGTCGGGAATGCAGATCGGGTGTGCATTTGGGGCAGGGAAAGTTCCGAAAAGCAGAGCTATTTCGTCAAGTAGTTTTTGTACCAGCACTCGAAATACTATATTTAAACTTCTCAATAATTTTTTCGGGGTAATTTGTCGGAGCTACCCTTTCGTAAGGAGAGATATACAGCCAGAAATTATTGACATTCCACACACACAATTTGCACAGGACCAATACCTCTTTAAGGTGGTTTGAAAGCTCCTCATCATTGTTTAAGTTGGCTTCCTCAATAACCAAATCCAAATCTAAAATTAAATCGTTTAGCAGATCATAACCGCTAAAGAAATTTGGGTCACAATCGTCAATTTCAGCTAAAATTCGGAACCGGTTTGGCTCATTCTCTCTCTCAAGATATTCACCATTCCTTTCGTGGAAGGTGTGATAAATCGGTTTGTCTATACTTACATCATCGCCAACTTGATATACTGATATCCCTTGCATCGTTTGCCCCTACAGATCACTGGGAAAGGCAATTATTTAAATTGCCTTTCCAACTTTTAGTAATGGTAATGATTTGCGTATTAGTTGTTGCACAATATGTTTGCGGCAGTTTTCTCACCCCGATCCACCCTAATCCCTCAACCGCGCCCGCAATACCCGCAGCATATTCTCGCCGGAAACCTTGCGGATTTGCGTTTCGGTCAACCCCGCGCGCAGCATCGCATCCGTCAGCGCTGCCAACTCTGACGTATCAAATGTCGTCGCCACCGACCCGTCAAAATCGGATCCCAGCGAAACCGCATCCTCGCCCACCACAGCAATCGCCGCCTTGATGGATTTTGCCACCCCGTCGGGGCTGGCGTCACAGGTCACTTCCTGCCAGTAGCCCATGCCGATCACCCCGCCGGTGGCGGCGATGCGTTTCATCAGGGCGTCAGGGATGTTGCGTTTGGTATCACAATGGGATTTGATCCCGCTGTGGGACAGCACCACCGGAATATCCACTATGTCCAGCACGTCCTTGACCACCTGCGTGCTGGAATGGGCCACGTCCAGAACCAGCCCGCGTTTGGCGACCTCGGCCACCACCTGCCGCCCGAAATCGGTCAGCCCGTTGTTTTCGCGACTGTGCAGCGTGCCGCCCAGCTCGTTGTCAAAGAAATGTTGCAAGGCGATCAGCCGGTAACCCGCCGCTTCCAGCTTGTCCAGATTTTCGATTTTGCCTTCCAGCGGATGCGCGCCCTCGATACCCAGAATACCGCCGACAATCTTTTCCCCCGCCGCGCGGCGTTTCAGCACCTCCTCCAGATCGCTGCGGGTCAGGATGATCTTCAGGTTGTCCGGCCCCGCCGCTTCGAACGCCTTCAGCTTCTCGGCCTGATAAATCGCCCGCTCGTAAATGCTGAACCATGTGCGCGTCGGCCATAGCTGGAAAAACGCAATCAGCTTGATGTTGTCAAAGGCGTCCGGGTCATTATGTTCGTAATTCAGCCCCTTGGGGCTTTTCGTTACCGCCGTGAACACCTGTATCGCCACGTTGCCCTCGATCAGGCGCGGAATGTCCACCTGCCCGTAACTGCCCCGCTGGGTCAGATCGCGGTTCCACAGCAGCGGGTCAGCGTGCCAGTCGCCAATCACCATGCTGTCATGCAGCGCGCGGGCGGCGTCGGACACGGGGTAGGGGTCATGCGGGGCCACCGCATTGCGGCCCTTTTCCACATAACCGGGCAAAAAGATGAATGTGGCAATCAGGGCCAAAGCCCCCAGCAGCAACAGCCGCCCTAACCATTTTCCGAATGTGCGCATGGTGATCTCCCCTTCTTTTCTGGAAAGGTTACGGCCCTAGAGGTGTAATTTCCAGCCTTGCTTTTGCTCCGCGCAGCGATAGGCTGATAGCAAGCCAGAGGAAAGGACAGCAGATGGCCGGCGGATGGGCGCGTGATGGCGCGGTGGAAGAACAGATCGAAGCGTCCATTTCGGACGAACTGGCCCGCATGAAGGCCCGCAAATCACCGGTCGGGGAAAGCCTGACCCATTGTGCGGAATGCGAAGAACCGATCCCCGAGGCGCGGCGGGTGGCGCTGCCCGGGGTGAAGCTGTGTATCGATTGCATGCAGGAACGCGACGCGGCGTATAAGCCAAGGCCGGGGATCAACCGGCGGGGGAGCAAGGATAGTCAGTTGCGGTGAGGAGATCCGTAGTGTTTTTCCCTGTGACAATTCGGGCAAAGCGCTTGCGTGTTTTCGACAGTATCAGGTCCGCCGCTTGCGAGAGGTTTGATGTGGTGGACTTCAAGGAAGGGAGATCCATCCGACGCGCGCAAAAATGGCGCAGGCTTTCTACAAAAGTCACATTTTCCGTTTGCCAAATACAAGCGTTCCGCAATGACATCCGGGTTTCGACAGAAAACCTCCACGACGCGCAGCACTCTTTGTGCTTTGCCAGATGCTTTTTGCAGACGCTTGCGGCGTGCTTCAGTGGTATCCGCGTACGCCTTGCGTACATAATTTTGGAAGTCGTTCTGCTCGGATAAGAACAACTCCGCCGCTTGTTTATCAATCGTTCGGGTTTCTTCGTTGCGAATCCAGAAACGCCATTTTTGGGGTTGGTTGGTAAGCAGATTTCGCCGCCCGATTTCCCATTCGTGTGATAATCCAAGTTGGGTGCGTGTTTGCGCAATATATGTTTCGAAAAACTCTGGAAATGCTTGATCTCTATGCCTCAATGCGGTGTACCCCGCTTCGTTTTCCAATCGTTTTTCAAAGGCCTCGGTTTGGGGCTGCGAGAAACCATGTTTAGTACCTGACGCTATGTCTGGATTAGCGTATACTGCACCAAGCCAATTGGTTGAAATGAAATCATTTCCGCCCGACCAGTCTCCAACCACCATATTTGGGTTGTTCTTCAAAATATTCGGCCATCTACGAGCCGACAAAACGCGCTTCGCCGCTTTCGATAGTTTGTCCTGAAACCTCACCCCTCCATCGCCTCCAACTCGTCAATCATCCCCGAAATCATGCTCAAACCCTTGTCCCAGAACTTCGGATCACTCGCATCCAGCCCGAACGGCGCCAGCAGCTCCTTGTGGTGCTTTGATCCGCCCGCTTTCAGCATCTCGAAATACTTGTCCTGAAACCCGGCGTCCCCTTCCTCGTAAACCGCATAAAGCGCGTTTACCAGGCCGTCGCCAAACGCATAGGCATAGACGTAGAACGGCGAATGCACGAAATGCGGGACGTAGGTCCAGAAGGTTTCATAGCCATCAATAAAGTTGAACACAGGGCCAAGGCTTTCGGCCTGCACCGACATCCACAGCGCGTTGATGTCGTCCGGTGTCAATTCGCCTTCGGCGCGTGCTGCGTGCAGCTTGCATTCAAAATCGTAAAACGCGATCTGGCGCACCACGGTGTTGATCATATCCTCGACCTTGCCCGCCAGCAGTACTTTGCGTTCTTCCTGTGTCTTTGCGCCCTCCAGCAGTTTGCGAAAGGTCAGCATCTCGCCAAACACCGAGGCGGTTTCAGCCAGTGTCAGCGGGGTCGAAGACAGCAATTCGCCCTGATCCGCCGCCAGCACCTGATGCACGCCGTGGCCCAATTCATGCGCCAGTGTCATCACATCGCGTGGCTTGCCCAGATAGTTCAGCATCACATAGGGGTGCACGGTGGTGACGGTGGGATGGGCAAAGGCGCCCGGCGCCTTGCCGGGTTTCACGCCCGCGTCGATCCAGCCATCGGTAAAGAACGGCTTGGCAATCTCGGCCATGCGCGGATCAAAGGCGCTGTAGGCGTCCAGCACGGTTTTCTCGGCGTCCGCCCAGTTGACGGTTTTGGTGTCTTCCATCGGCAAGGGCGCGTTGCGGTCCCAGACTTCCATCGTGTCTAACCCCAGCCACTTGGCCTTTAGCGCGTAATAGCGGTGCGACAGTTTCGGGTAGGCGGCGACAACCGCATTGCGCAGCGCCTCGACCACCTCTGGCTCTACCTGATTGGACAGATGGCGCGCGGTCTGCGGGGTGGGCATCTTGCGCCATTGATCCTCGATCGCCTTTTCCTTGGCCAGCGTGTTGTGCACCCTTGAAAACAGCTTTACGTTTTCACCAAATACCCGCGCCAGTTCCCGCGTGGCGGCTTCGCGCTTGCTGCGGTCCTGTTCGGTCAGCAGGTTCAGGGTGCTTTCAAGGTTCATCTCGGCACCATCCACCGTGAACATCAGCCCGGCGATGGTTTCGTCAAACAGCTTGTTCCAGGCCGATGCGCCGACACTGCTTTGATCATGCAGGAATTTTTCCAGCTCGTCGGACAGTTGATAAGGCTTCATCGCCCGTAATTGTTCGAATATCGGCTTGTAACGGGCCAGATCGGCATTTTCGACCAGCATGGCATCCAGCTTGGCATCCTCGATCCGGTTGATTTCCAGCGAATAGAACACCAGGGGGGCGGTATAAACCGTCACCTTTTCCTGCGCATTCTGCATGAACTGCGCGCGGTCGGCATCCATGGTGTTCTGGTAATACCGTAAACCGGCATAAGACATCAGCCGCCCGCCCGTGGTGCTGATCGCCTCGTATTCCTGCACACATTTCAGCAGACCCGCGGCATCC
>WFNH01000026.1 GCA_015488685.1 Marinosulfonomonas sp. | reverse complement strand
GGTCTCGGTCTCGGTCTCGGTCTCGGTCTCGGTCTCGGTCTCGGTCTCGGTCTCGGTCTCGGTCTCGGTCTCGGTCTCGGTCTCGGTCTCGGTCTCGGTCTCGGTCTCGGTCTCGGGTGGCTCTTTTGCCACGTCATCGATTGCGGCCTTTGTCGCGAGCGGGGTAATAATGCTGATAGCAACCGCATCTCGCTCGATGCCTTCGCCTTCTTCCAGCAAGGCATCGGCGGTTGTGGTCTTTCCAAAATAAGGCTCGCCGTCAAACTGGCCAGCCTCGGGAATGGCGACAAAACACAGCGGGTTGAACCCGTGCTCAAAGGCGAAATCTTCGGCTTCGGTCAGTGTTTCGCGAGCCACGGCGGCGATATGCAGATCATCCCCGATGACACAAAAATCAAAGGCCAGTTCGAAAATGTGATAGGGCGTTGCCCCGTCCAATGCAGCGCGGGCCTGTAGATCGCGTTGGGCCTGCGTCGGGGCGGCATTTGCCACCGCCTTATACAGGATTTGCGAATTTGGGATCACCAGTTTTGTGGTCACCCCGCCATTGTCCAGCGAGGCGGCGGTCTGGCGCAGGTAATCCAGTTCGCGGGGCAGGTTCTTATCTTGGGGTGAGACTTCGCCCACAGTGCGCCAGCCGTCCTTCTCGCGGTGGAGCAGGGCGATACCGTCATGGCACAGGTTCAGGGCAAAATTTGGCTTCATCGTATTGATCTAGCACATAAAGAATATCGGACTGCAGGCGTTATATTGACTTTCATCACACTACAGCAGGTTTTCGCCTATGGAAAGGAAAAGCCCCAAGGATTGCCTTGCGAGGCGCGTCTTATCAGTGGAACATCGAAAACAATGTGAAAGGAATTTGTTATGCGGAATGTGATTATTGCACTGGTTTTATTGATGGCAACGCCTGTGATGGCCCAAGAGGCCCGCCGGATCGTGGTGAACGGCCACGGGGTGGTTGAAACAGTGCCGGATATGGCGACCGTTTCGATGGGGGTCGTCAGCGAGGCGAAAACCGCAGATGTTGCAATGGCGGACAATTCGGACGCAGTGGCCGCTGTGCTGAAACAGCTTGCCGGGGCCGGGATCGAATCGCGTGATATCCAGACCAACAATCTGTCGCTGTCACCGCGCTGGGACAACCGGTCGTCGAGTGTTTCGGGTCAGCCGAAAATCAACGGATTCATTGCCACCAATACAGTCAGCGTGCGGGTGCGCGATCTGGCACAACTGGGCGGTGTTCTGGATGCGGTGGTGCAAAATGGGGCCAACAGTTTCAATGGGCTAAGTTTTGGTTTGCAGGATAAGGCGCCCGCACAAAACGAGGCGCGGGTGGCGGCGATCAAGGATGCGATGGCCAAGGCACAGCTATACGCCACGGCGGCTGGTGTGGAACTGGGCGATGTGGTGTCGATCAGCGACGGGGCTGTGCGCAGTGTCGGGCCGGTAATGATGGAAGCCGATATGATGCGCTCGATGGCGGTGCCGGTGGCGCAGGGGGAATTGTCGGTGACGGCCGATGTGACCGTTGTGTTCGGGATTGCCGATTAAAATGCAACGGGCCAATCCCGCAAGGTTGGGGATTGGCCCTGATTTTTAGGCTGTAGCGGCTGTCAGCGCCTGATCCAGATCGGCGATCAGGTCATCCGCATCCTCGATGCCGATGGAAATGCGCACCACACTGGGACCGGCGCCTGCCGCTTCCTGCTGTTCTTCGGTCAGTTGCCTATGGGTGGTCGAAGCCGGATGCAGGATCAGGGAGCGCGCATCGCCCAGATTGGCCACATGGCTGAAGATATTCAGGTTTTCCACCAGCTTCACGCAGGCGTCATAGCCGCCCTTGACCGCCACGGTAAACAGCGCGCCTGCGCCTTTGGGGCAGATGCGCATCGCGCGTTTGGCATAGGGGCTGGAGGGCAGGCCGGCATAGGTGACCTTTTCAATCCGCGGGTCGGTTTCCAGCCAACTGGCGATTTTCTTGGCGTTGGCGACGTGGCGCTCCATGCGCAGCGACAGGGTTTCGATCCCCATCAACGTGTAATGTGCCGCCTGCGGGTTCATCGTCATGCCCAGATCGCGCAGGCCGATGGCAATGCCGTGGAATGTATAGGCCAGCGGACCGAATGTTTCGTGGAATTTCAGCCCGTGATAGGCCGGTTCGGGTTTGCTGAGCGACGGGAATTTATCGGTTGCCGACCAGTCAAACGTGCCGCTGTCCACCACAGCGCCGCCGGTCACAGTACCGTTGCCGGTCAGGTATTTGGTGGTGGAATGCACCACCAGTGCCGCACCATGCTGGAACGGTTGGCACAGGTAGGGCGTGGCTGCGGTGTTATCGACAATCAACGGCAGTTGCGCGGCATCGGCAATTTTGGCGATGGCATCCAGATCGGTGACATAGCCGCCCGGATTGGCGATGCTTTCACAGAAAATCGCGCGGGTATTTTCGTCGATTGCGGCGGCCACGGCGGATTCATCATCAAAATCGACAAATTTCGCGGACCAGCCGAACCGTTTGATGGTCTGGCTGAACTGGGTGATCGTGCCGCCATAGGCGCGGGTCGAGGCCACCACATTCAGACCCGGCCCCATCAGCGGAAACAGCGCCATAATTTGTGCCGCGTGACCCGAGGAACAGCAGACCGCCCCAGCACCACCCTCAAGCGTGGCAATGCGTTCCTGCAATACTGCAACCGTGGGGTTGGTCAGACGCGAATAGATATAGCCAACCTCTTGCAGATTGAACAAAGCCGCGGCGTGATCGGCATCGCGAAACACATAGGCGGTGGTTTGGTAAATCGGGGTTTGCCGTGCACCAGTTGCCGGATCGGGCCGTGCGCCGGCGTGAATTTGCAGGGTGTCAAAGCCGTATTTGGGGGTGTCGGTCATGTCGCTGTCCTTACTGAATTTTCCAGCATCCTAGGGCAAGGGATTTCATGCGACAACCGGCAACGGGCAAAAGGAACGCAATTCTACAGGGCAGGTGATTGGCGGGCGGCTGTTTCGCGTGAACTGGCCTATCGCATCCAGAATCCCGCCCGCTTGATCTGGTTGCGGATTTTCTTTTCCATGTTGGGCAGGTTTTTACGGTCAAACATCGCCCGCACCTTATGCCCGCGCCGCTGGAAGATCATCCGCTTGATCGGATCATACTGTTTGATCACCTTCTTGATCTTGTTGGGCGAAGTCACGGTTTCCAGCACATCCACCACATGATCGTTTTCACGCGCATATAGCAGCGGTAGCAGGCGGTAATGGCAGGTAATATCACCATCCAGCCCGCCCAGTTCCGGCCCCGGCCGCCCGCCGCCAAGGGAATGGATTACCAGCGGCAGCGCCACCTGATCCAGCCACGGGTCCAGTTCCTGACAAACCAGCGGTTCGGGTGCATTATCGCGGATTTCCAGTGCGTATTCGGTGAAACGGGCGCCAAATTCATGCGGGCAACGGTAGTAAAACCAGCCGGCGTTGAAATAGAGGTAGCGTTCCCAGTATTCATCCGGCTGGGTGGTATCCAGCGAGCTGTCGAAATCCAGCCCGAAACGGTCATACAGCGATTTCCACGTTTCGCTATAGCCCGGCCCGTAGAGTTCCAGCACAGGCCAGGTCCCTTCGCGCCGCATCGAGGCGGCAGGGCGGTCAAAATCGAACGCCACCTTGGACAGCGCACCGGTGATCAGGGTGTCGGTGTCGAAAAACACGAATGGCTCGCCCTTGGGCAGGGCGGCAAGGGCCTCGATCTTGTTGCCATAGGGGTAGTCTTGCCCGAAATGCCTGCTTTCAAACGGCAGAATTTCCGCCCCTAAATGCTCAAACAACGCGCGCACATCATCGGACATGCGCGGGTCTTTGGCCCATTTGCCCCCCGGCTGTGGTTCGGCCACAAACAGGCGCCCTTTGAAATCAGGGTCGGAGTGGCGCAGCGAGGCGGCAAACATCACGGCCTCGTATTGCAACCGCCCGTTCTGGCCGATGATAACAATATTGAAATCCTGTGGGGTGTTGTGCGCTTTGGCCATGTGTGTCTTTGCCCGTAATTGTTTCGTGAAACTATAGGCCGAAATACGGGCCGTAAAAAGGCGTTATTGTTTCAAAGCACAGGTTTGGTTAGGAATATGAACAGGTTTATTCAGGATATTGCAAAAAACACTCATTGTTTCAAAGGGAGAGGTAAATGTTCCACCTTGTATTGATTTTCACCATCGCGATCGGGGCTGGTCTGGGGGCCAGCGGGAAATATTCGGCTAATACTGAACAAAGCACCGCAGGGGGCAATATGTCTTTGCTGGAAGGCACCAGCGGCGGGGGCGGATCGCTATTGGATGGAACGGCTGAAAGTGCGGTCGAAGCTGCCAAGGATGACTGGCAGCCCGAGGACCAGACCCCGACCGGCAAATTCACCACCGCGACCGAAGTCAAACCGATCCTGTCGATGACCAAACCCAATTGGGTGGCCGTGCGCGATTATGACGGCAAGGATCTGTTGTATTTCACCAACCTGCTGGCATGGCGTTGTGGTTTGCATCAGATCAGCTACGGGGTGAACGGGGCGGCGGAACAGCCACTGGAATTCGAGGAATGCCATCTGGAAACGGGGCAACCAAATGCGCTGACCATGGAAACGCTTATGCCGTTTTTAACCTTTGAGGCGGGATCAATAAACAGCCTGTCTGTAACGGTGATTTATGACGACGGAACCACCGACACCGCGACCTATCAGCGGTCGGATATCCTGATGCCGTAACTGTTTCGAGAAATGGTGGGCGACCCTGGAATCGAACCAGGCGTGAGTCGCCTCGAGGGAGTTACAGTCCCCTGCCACACCTTGCGGCCTGTCGCCCAACACTCGGGGTGGATACTCGGGCAATGCGGACCCGTCAAGCGCAAATCGGCATGAATTCGGCTTGTATCGCGGCGCGGGGCGGCGCATTGTCGGGCGGGCGCAATTTACAAGGTGTTTTAGCGATGAAAAAACCCAAATGGGTGATTGAAAAAGAACAGGGGCGGCGCGCTTCGGCGGCGGCAACTGTGTGGTTGTTCGGGCTGCATGCTGTGCGCGACGCGTTGCGCAATCCGGCGCGCACCAAATTGCGCCTGCTGGTGACCAAAAATGCCTATGACAAATTGGCCGAGGATATAGCCGTTAGCGGGATCGAGCCTGAAATGGCCGATCCGCGCAAATTTCCCGCCCCGCTGGATCCGCAATCGGTGCATCAGGGCGCGGCCCTTGAGGTCAAGCCACTGGATTGGGGCGATCTGGAGCAGGTGTGCATGGCCGCTGACGGGCAGGTGCCGCGCGTGGTGCTGCTGGACCGTGTGACGGATCCGCATAACGTGGGGGCGATCCTGCGCTCGGCCGAGGTGTTCGGTGCGCGGGCGGTGATTGCTCCGCATCGTCATTCGGCGCCCGAAACCGGCGCTTTGGCGAAAACCGCATCCGGCGCGCTGGAACGGCAGCCCTATTTGCGGATCAAAAATCTGGCCGATGCGATGGAGACGTTGAAATCCATGGGCTATCTGATGCTGGGTCTGGACGGCGAGGCAGAACAATCCGTTGCACAAGCCGTCGAAGGCCGTCGGGACCGTGCGATCGCGCTGGTGCTGGGGGCCGAGGGGCCGGGCTTGCGCCAGAAAACCCGCGAAACCTGTGACCAACTGGTGAAAATTGATGCGGCGGGCGCGTTCGGCTCGCTGAATGTGTCCAACGCGGCGGCTGTGGCGCTTTATGCCTCGCGCGAGTGACGCTGACATAGGGCGGCGCCCGACACTGGGTGGGCATTGAAACGGTGTTTGGCGCAAGGGAGTGAACAAGCCACAAGTTATTGTCAGCGGGAAGGTTGCAAAAGCGCCCTCCCGTGGGGAGGGTCGGGCGCTGCCCGGTGATACCGGGCAATGCTGTGATCACAAATTTATTACCAGCTCTGGAAACCGCGCGTCTGCACCCTATCTTTATAAGCAGAGGCACAGCGCCCGGAACGCGCACGCCTCACTTTCACTGTCCCTCGTTCCGTAACTGGCGCCCGTCCTTGCCCAAGGATCGGGCGCTTTTTTGTCGCCTTTCTTTGGCGGGGATTGCTTGGTAAAGAGGGGCATGACCTATACCGATGAATATTTGAAGAAAATCCTGAGCGACACCAAGGTGATTGCTTGCGTTGGCGTGTCCATGAACCCCGTGCGCCCCAGCTATTTCGTGGCGCGTTACCTGTCGATGAAGGGTTTTACGGTGATCCCCGTGAACCCCGGCCACGCGGGCAAAAAGCTGTTCGGGCAGGAGATTATGCCCGATCTGGCCTCGATTGACCGGCCTGTGGATATGGTCGATATTTTCCGCCGCTCGGAATTCGTGACACCGATTGTTCAGGCCGCGCTGGATGCCTTTCCCGATCTGAAAACCGTCTGGATGCAGATCGGGGTCGAGAACATGGAAGCCGCCAAACTGGCCGAGGATCGCGGTGTGCAGGTGGTGATGAACCGCTGTCCCAAGATCGAATATCAGCGGCTGTTTGGTGAGTTAAGGATGGGCGGGTTTAATACGGGGGTTATTTCGTCGAAGTTATAGGGGGGATTAGAATACCACCCACGCCAAAAACAAGTTTCAAAGAATATATATCAACCTGTAGGGCGGGGTTCACCCCGCCGTTGGTTTTAAGTTCTGCAATGGCGGGGTGAACCCCGCCCTACGTTTACTAATTGTCATCACCGATATATTTTCCGGTGAAATTTTTTCCGATTCCATCAGGGCCATAATCTATAAACTCGACATCACAAGTATCTGACAGATTGTAATATGTGATGGTGCTAAACACTTCGAATTTGGTTGACTTGGTATCGCTCGGCACTGAACTAACCCCACGGACGCAAGGGCTGTCAAAATCAGGTTCACCAAATTCATTGATGGCCTCTTTGATCGAATTGATATGCCTTGTAAGCCTTGATAGTCGTCTTGTTTCTGAATCTGTAACAGTGGCAAAAAGTGTGTCTCTAATAGACTTTGGTAACCGGCCCCCACAGAAGGGGCAGTAATAAAACATCATACTCCCTGATCCGTTCACTCCTTCAACAGCATATGTAAGTTGAAATTCATTGGTGGTTTTATCAAAAATAATAGGGATATGAGAGTCAGCCACCGCACTCTCTGGCACTCCACACTTGCAGGGATTAACCTTTTCTGAATCTTCTTTTGCCATAACCTACTCTCTCCCTCTACCGCCCAGCCTTCTCCTCGATCCCCGACACCCCTTCGCGCCGCTCCAGCTCGGCCAGAACATCCGCCAAATCCACGTCCCGTGCCGCCAGCATCACCAGCAGGTGATAGAGCACATCCGCCGCCTCGTACGTCAGGTTCGCCTTGTCATCCTTCACCGCTGCGATGATCGCCTCAACCGCTTCTTCGCCGAACTTCTCGGCGCATTTTTCCGGCCCCTTCGCCAGCAGTTTTGCCGTCCATGAACTGTCGGGATCAGCCCCTTTGCGGGATTCAATTGTGGCGGCCAGTCGTTCAAGAATGCTCATGTCAGCCTCATCGGGATGCCTGCGTCGGCCATGTGTTGTTTGGCCTGCGCGATGGTGTAGGTGCCAAAGTGGAAGATGCTGGCGGCCAGAACGGCCGAGGCGCCCCCTTCGGTGACTCCCTCGACCAGATGGTCCAGATTGCCCACCCCGCCACTGGCAATCACCGGCACCGGCACCGCATCCGAAATGGCGCGGGTCAGGGGCAGGTTGAAGCCCTGTTTGGTGCCGTCGCGGTCCATGCTGGTCAGCAGGATTTCTCCGGCCCCTTTGGACACCACCAATTTGGCAAATTCCACCGCGTCAATCCCCGTGGATTTGCGCCCGCCGTGGGTAAAGATTTCCCATTTGCCGGGCGAAACGGTTTTGGCGTCAATCGCCACCACGATGCATTGGCTACCGAAATGGTTGGCGGCATCGGCAATCACATCGGGGTTGGCCACGGCGGCCGAATTGAGCGACACCTTGTCGGCCCCCGCCAGCAGCAGGTTGCGCACATCGTCCGAATTGCGCACCCCCCCGCCGATGGTCAGCGGCATGAAGCACTGTTCCGCCGTGCGGGTGGCCAGATCGAACATAGTGCCGCGGTTTTCATGGGTGGCCTTGATGTCGAGAAAGCACAGCTCGTCAGCACCCGCGGCGTCATAGGCGCGGGCGGCATCCACCGGATCACCGGCGTCAATCAGGTCAACGAAATTCACGCCTTTGACAACGCGGCCATCGGCAACATCAAGGCAGGGTATGATACGGGTTTTTAACATGCCCCTGTCATAAAAGGCCCGCGCGCCGGTGACAATGGCGGGTTTGCTTTGGATAGGGGTTTGTTGCGGATAGGGCTATTTGCGCCCTCTGCGTGCCTTGATGATGGTGACGGTTTATAAATGGGAGTCAATGGCGATAAGTGCATCCCGTAACGCTTTGATCATCGGCGGTTTACTGCGTGATCACGGGGAAGTTATGTAATCTGTTTTGACAGAAGCGGATGCATTGACGAGGGTCGCACGGATACGCGCAACACAAACCTGATACGGAGTACTATTATGTTGAAATTCGCCCTTGCCGCCGCTGTCTCGCTGGCGGCCACCCTTGCCAATGCCGAAATAATCAAAGTTGCCAGCCCCTATTCGGTGGCTGAATCGCTGGACCGTTTGACAGGGGTTGTCGAAGGGGCAGGGGCCAAGGTGTTTGCCCGTGTGGAACATGCCAAAGGCGCCAAGATGATTGGCGAAGAACTGGCGCCCGAAGCGTTGCTGATTTTCGGTAAACCCGAAGTGGGCACGCCTGCCATGCAGATGAACCCGCTGGCCGGTCTGGTGTTGCCTGCCCGTGTGCTGGCCTATCAGGATGCCGATGGCAAGGTATGGCTGGCCTATGAAAACCCCGCCGATATGCTGGCCCCTTACGACATTCCGGCAGATGCGCCGATCGTGATGAAACTGACCAAGGTGCTGGGTGCGCTGACCGGCAAGGCCGTGGCCGAATAGACCGGTTACACCGCCGCATCTTTGGCAATAGAATTGCGGAATTTGCGGCGGGTTATAAATTCAATAATCCCCAGTAAAAGCAGCGCGGGCAGGCAGGCAACAACAAGGTATATTGCCCCAAGAAACCAAATATCATGTATAATAGTGCCGATATCGTTAGACAGGACAGTGCAACTTTCATGAAAGACAAAACTGCTATGACATCCCGCCGCTTTATAGATCAGCCAGGCGATGAAAATCAGTATTGCCACTAGGCAAATGAGACCGACAGCCATCGCTACAATTCTATTGCGAAAGAACAGTAGTTTTTTCGCATTATACTGAGGCTGTCTGCTGGCAAAGGCCCAGACCACAAATATGATCAAAGGCAGGCAAGCTATTGTTGCCAGTAGGTAGGCGTCAAGAGACATTTGGATATTCCTTTTACCCTCTAATTTCATTTGAGACGATTAAAAGGTCAAGGCGAAGCTAGGAAAACACCCCGACCACCCCCAGCACCGCCATATAACGCAGGGTTTTCGAGATCGTGACCAGCAGCAGGAACAGCGCAAAATTCATCCGCATCACACCCGCCGCCACGGTGATCGGATCGCCGATGATCGGCACCCATGCCAGCAGCACCGCCCATTGCCCCCAACGGGTAAACCAGCCCCGCGCCTTGTCCAGCGCGGCGGGGGTGGCGGGGAACCATTTGCGGTTTTGGTAGTGCAGGGCAAGACGGCCCAGGGCGTAATTCAGCACCGACCCAAGGATGTTGCCAGCACTGGCCACCAGCAGCAGCGTCAGGGTGGAATGCTCGGACAGGGATGCCATCGCCGCCAGCGCCGCTTCGGAACCGCCGGGCAGCAGGGTGGCGGCGGAAAAGGCCAGCAGGAACAGGGTGGTGAGGGAGGTCACAATGGATAACCCAAATAACAGATGCCCATTATTCTATTCGCCCGATGGCGTTGCGCATGATCAATACATGGAACGGCATGATCATCGCCAGATACATGCGCCCCAGCCGGTTGTGCCGCCTTACCCAAGTGGCCCCGTAGGCGTGTTTGCCATCTGTCAGGATCGAGATGCGAAAATCCAGATGCTTGTCGTCAAAGCCGAGGATGATTTCAGTGTCATTGCGCTGCACAATCGGGAAAAAACCGATTGTTTCGCCTTCGCCCAAGTCGGTTCTTAATCCAAATGGCGTAACCGCAATATTTCTGATTTTCATCAGCCATGTGACCCAGAGAGGAAAATCCATCGCTTGTTTGGCCGCCTGATCCACATCGATGGATGTTTCGCATCTGTAGCAATCCAGAAAGTCGTCAGGCTGTTTGATCCCGTGCAGCATACTTTGCGGCGGTAAACTGGCCTTGCTTACTTTGCCCATGAATTACCCTTCCAACATCTTCAACGCCTTGCCCAGATCAATCGCCCCGTCATAAAGCGCCCGACCGGATATAGCCCCGTTCAACGGCGCACCACAATCGCGCAGGGCCTCGAGATCGGCCATCGAGCTGACCCCGCCCGAGGCAATCACCGGAATATCCACCGCATTTGCCAGCGCCGCGGTGGCCTCTACGTTCGGCCCCTGCATCGCGCCATCGCGGTTGATGTCGGTATAGATGATCGCGGCCACGCCTGCGTCCTCGAAGGATCGCGCCAGATCGGTGACCATTACGTCGGTTTCCTCGGCCCAGCCCTTGGTGGCCACGCGCCCGTCGCGGGCGTCGATCCCAACCGCCACCTTGCCGGGAAACGCCTTGGCGGCTTGGCGCACCAGATCGGGGTTTTCAATCGCCACAGTGCCAAGGATCACCCGCGCGATCCCCTTTTCCACCCACATTTCAATCGTTGCCATATCACGGATGCCGCCGCCCAGTTGAGCAGGGACATCGGTGGCGTCAAGGATGGCCCGAACCGCAGCACCATTCACGGGCTCGCCGGCAAAAGCGCCGTTCAGATCGACCAGATGCAGCCATTCGCAACCGGCATCCTGAAAGGCGCGGGCCTGCGTAGCGGGGCTGTTGTTGAACACGGTGGATTGCGCCATGTCGCCCCGGATCAGGCGCACACAGTTTCCGTCTTTCAGGTCAATCGCGGGGTAGAGGATCATGGGGTCAAACCTTGCTTTGCAGATGTTTCAGGCGCTGTTTTGCATGAAGCGGGGGGAAATGCAAAGCGATCTGCGCGTCCCAACGTAAGGCTTGCTATGGGCAAGCGTCCCGCGCAGGATAGAGGTTATTACCCAAGGGAGGATATAAAATGAAAAAACTGGGACTGATTTCTGCGTTTGTAATCGCACTGGCGACCCCCGGGTTTGCCGACCCGGTCGAAGGCATCTGGAAAACCGCCAAGGACGATAACGGCAACTTTGGCCACATCAAGATTTCGATGTGCGGGGACAAGGTGTGCGGAGTTCTGATCAAATCCTTTGACAGCAGCGGCGCGCCGTTGGAGTCGGAAAACATCGGCAAACGGATCATCTGGAATATGGTGCCCGAAGGCGACGGCTATTACGACAGCGGCAAGGTTTGGGCGCCGGATCGTGATAAAACCTATAGTTCGAAAATGACCATGACGGGCAACAAGCTGACCATCAAGGGCTGTGTTTTCGGGATTTGCCGCAATGGCGGCACCTGGGTTCGGATCAAGTAGCCCTACGGTTTCCACGTCAGAAAATTCGAGATCAGCCGAAGCCCTGCGCTTTGGCTTTTCTCGGGGTGGAACTGCATCCCCAGCATGTTGTCACGCCCGATGATGGCGGTGATATCGCCACCATACTCCACATGCGCCAGACGTTGCGCTGGATCATCCACCACAAATTTATAGCTGTGCACGAAATAGGCGTGATCGCCTGTGGTGACACCTGCAAGGGCAGGGTGCGGGTTGTCGATCACCAGATCGTTCCAGCCCATATGCGGCACCTTCAGCGCGGGGTCGGATGGTTCGATCTTGACGATCTCGCCGCCGATCCAGTCAAAGCCTTCGGTATCCTCGTATTCGCGCCCCCAACTGGCCATCATCTGCATGCCGACGCAAATGCCCAGAAACGGGCGCCCCTTGTCGATCACCATTTCACGGGTGGCCTCGAACAGGCCGGAATGATCAAACAGCGCCTTTTTGCAGGCCGGAAAGGCCCCGTCACCGGGCAATACGATACGATCGGCGCGCAGCACGTCATCGGGGTTCGAGGTGACAATCACCTCGCCCGCGTCGACCTCGCCCGCCATCCGTTGAAACGCCTTTTCGGCGGAATGCAGATTGCCGGACTCATAGTCAATCAGAACCGTCAGCACCTACAGCATCCCTTTGGTGGATGGCACCGCATCGGCCTTGCGCGGGTCTGTTTCCAGCGCGATGCGTAGGGCGCGCGCCACGGCTTTGAACGCGGCCTCGGCGATGTGGTGACTGTTGAAGCCGTGGATTTGGTCAATATGCAGGGTGATGCCGCCGTGTGTGGACAGCGCCTGAAAAAACTCGCGCACCAGTTCGGTGTCAAACGTGCCGATCTTGGCCGTGGGCATGTCGACATTCCACACCAGAAACGGGCGCGCGGACAGATCCAGCGCGCAACGCACCTGTGCGTCATCCATCGGCAAGTGACATTCTCCATAGCGCCGGATGCCCTTTTTATCGCCCACAGCGGCGACTAGGGCCTGCCCCAGCGCAATTCCCACATCCTCGACCGTGTGGTGGTCATCAATGTGCAGATCGCCCTTGGCGCGCACGGTCATATCCACCAGCGAATGGCGCGACAGCTGGTCCAGCATGTGGTCAAAGAACCCGACGCCGGTTTCATTGCTGTATTGGCCGGTGCCATCCAGATTGATTTCAACCGAAATATCCGTTTCCGCCGTTTTGCGGGTGATTTTGGCAGTGCGCATTGTTGTCTCCGATTGGGTTACAGGGGTTCTATAGGCGGGGCGGGCCGTAAATCCAAGCCATATGCGATGGTTCTTGTGGCGGGTGCGGTTTTCGTGCCAACTTGCGTCATGAGTGCAATAAAGGAGATCGCCATGACAACCTGTGTATTTGTTCAGCTACGTTGCCGCCCGGGCAAGACCTATAAGGTGGCACAGGAAATCATTGCCCGCGAAATCCATTCCGAGCTGTATTCGACCAGCGGCGATTTTGATCTGATGCTGAAACTGTATATCCCCAAGGATCAGGATATCGGCAAATTCATTTCCGACAACCTGCTGGATATCAAAGGGATCAAACGGTCGCTGACAACGCTGACCTTTAAGGCATTTTAAGACCCATCATCCCTGCGCTATCAATATGTTCATCCGAAAATGCGTCCAGCAAGGTGGCATAGCGCATTCGTGCATCGGTGATCTGGCTGTAGGATCCGACAATATCGCGGATCGGGCCACCCAGACGTTCAAGGCCGGATATAAACGCAAGGATCACACCGACATCGACCTTGCCCTGAATGGCCATGTAACCACCGAAGGTAATGACACCGAACGGGCCAAGCGAGATCAGAAGATTGTTGATGGTTTTCATCACGTTCTTGTTGACGATGAAACGGGTGCGCAGGCCCAGAATATCTTCGACCAATGTGTTGAACAGGGGCGGCGGGTCAGCGTTGCGCAGGTCTTCTTCGGGGTTTTCCATGATAAAGGACCCAAGTTCGCGCATTTTCAGGGATTTTTTGCGCGACAGGCGGTTCATACGGGCCTGAAAGAACGGCACGATGATGAATTGTGGTGAGTAGAGCGCCAGCGCGATTGACGCGACCACAGGTTCGACCCAGAACATATAGCCCAGCACGGATACCAGCGTGCCGATTGCCAACAGCGGGCCGGAAATGGCGGAACCGGCAAAACCGCCCAGCTTTTCCACTTCTGACGACAGCATTGAAACGACGGCACCTTCGTCAACGTGTTCGACATCGGCGGGTTTGGTTACGGGGTGCAGTTTGGGCACAAAGGTATACATGCAAAAGAACACCGACTGGCGCAAGGATCTGACCACGCGGGCCGAGATCAATTCACGCTGGGTGCGCATGGCGAATTTGAAACCGGCGGCGACGAGCATTGCCAGCAGATAGAATCCCGCCAGTTTGAACAATAGGTCTGAATCTTTTTGCAAAATCGCATCATCCAGAATCCGGCGCTGCAATTCCAGCGGGATAGGGGCCAGCGGCAGCAGAACCAGTGTTAGGGAAATCACGATGACTTGTTGCCAAAAGGATTTTTGAAAGATGTAGCGGTAAACAGAGTTGGGCATTTTTTCCATGCTGTTTTGGTGGCATGGGGGGCGGGGCGGCGGCAATCAAACACTTTTAACGATGGTGTGATCAGTGCAAATAGGGGAAATGACAAACGGCGCCACCTTTAGGTGGCGCCGTTTTGTTTCCAATTGGAGCGGGCGATGAGATTCGAACTCACGACCCTAACCTTGGCAAGGTTATGCTCTACCCCTGAGCTACGCCCGCTAACCAATCGTGTGGCGATATATAGCGCGGACGCGACGGGCCGCAAGAGGGAAATGACGGGATTGAAGAATTTTTTTGTCCCGCCCGCAAATTCGGTTTGAATCCCGACAATGGTGCGAATTCACCCAATCACGCCATTAATATCAGCATTCACGGTTCTACACATTCACAAGAACAGCCATTCCCACAGCCTGACCCCGCCCCCACGTTATAGCTAATGATGCCAAACAAGGAGCCACAAGATGAAAGTTGATATTCTGTCGCTCGATAAAAAGTCCGGCACATTCGGGCTTGATCAGGCGATCAAGCAAAACCGGAATG
>WFNH01000025.1 GCA_015488685.1 Marinosulfonomonas sp. | reverse complement strand
GTTCAGCGTCAGGGTCCGGATCGGAAACGCCCCTGTGGCCCGCGCCACACAGATCGCCGCCGCCCCTTCGGGCACCGACAGAAACACTGTGTCTTCGGACAATTTGGCCAGCCGTTCCATCCCGCGCTGCGCCATGCCGGCAATGTTTGATCTTGTCGCCACCTGCGCGATATGGGCCAGCTTGTGACCCAGCAGATAGCGGCGGCTTTCTGGATCCTGATAGATGAATCCAACATCCTGCATATTGGCCAGCACGCGGAATGCGGTGGTTTTGGAGAACTCGCTACGCTCGACAATCTGGTTCAGCGCCAGCCCTTCGGGGGCCGCCGTCAGCACATCAATGATGCGTGCTGCCCGGGCGATTGAACCGGTTATTGCCGCTATTTCTGTCATTCCCCACCATAATTCCGTTTATCGGAACAAATCGTTCTGTTAACGTGCAATTAATTCAACCAACGAGTCAAGAACCATGGCCGATAAAATACAGCTTCTGGATTCCATCACCGACGCAACAACGGCGACCGCAGGGCAGATCGTGGTCAGCGGATCGCACGGCGGGTTCTATCCGGCGGCGGTGGCCTCGGGTGCAGGGGCGCGGGCGGTGTTGTTCAATGACGCAGGGATCGGACTGGAGCAGGCAGGCGTTGCCGGTGTGTTGGCGCTGGCTGATACGGGCATGGCCGCAGCGGGGGTGGATTGCCAGAGTTGCGAGATCGGATCGGCGGCGGATACATTGACAAACGGGGTGGTCAGCGTGGTGAATAGGGTGGCCGAAACACTGGGTCTGGTGACAGGGATGCCGGTTGCCACAGCCATTACCCTGCTTGAAAACACTCCCATGCCACAGGGCAAACTGCCCCCTTATCCAGAGGCGCGCCAGTCCGTTCAGGTTGGCACGGTATCGGTGGAATTACTCGACTCGGCCTCTCTGGTTGGGCCGCAGGACAGCGGCAAGATCGTGATCACCGGCTCGCATGGCGGGTTGATCGGCGGCAATCCGGCCCGCGCTATCAAGGCCCCTGTGCGCATCGCCGTTTTCAATGACGCGGGGTTCGGCAAGGGCAACATCGGCATCAGCCGCCTGCCCGCGTTGGACGCTCGCGACATTGCTGCCGTTACCGTTTCCTGCCAGTCCGCCCGCATTGGTGATGCAAAATCAGCACTGGAAACCGGCGTTATTTCGGCCTTGAATGATGCCGCACAAGCGCAAGGGGCACAGATTGACACCCCGCTTACCACATGGCTGGCCATGCTTCACTAGACAGTTCACCGCGTAACGGCTATCGGTTTTCCCATGAAAAAACCTGTTGATCCGCTTTCCTCGGTTTCCGAGGCCCTGACCCGTTTCCAATCCGGCCTTGGTGAATTGCAAAAGGCTGTAACCGGCCCCTACTTGTCTGCCGCCGTTGCCGGTGCCGCCGATCTGATCTTCAACATGAAGGGGCGGCTGATCCTGTCGGGCATCGGCAAAAGCGGCCATGTCGCCCGCAAGCTGGCAGCGACATTTGCCTCGACCGGCACACCTGCGTTTTTCGTGCACGCCTCCGAGGCCAGTCACGGCGATCTGGGGATGATCCAGTCAGACGACGTTTTGCTGCTGTTGTCATGGTCAGGCGAGACCAAGGAAATGGCCGATATCATTGCCTATGGCATCCGCTTTGACGTGCCGATCATCGGCATCACGGGGCGCACGGGCAGCACGCTGGCCAGCAAATCCCGCTACCCGCTGGTTCTGCCCAAGGCGGCCGAGGCCTGCCCGCATAACCTTGCCCCGACCACATCGACCCTGTTGCAAATGGCGATGGGCGACGCGCTGGCAGTGACATTGCTGCAAATGCGCGGCTTTACCGAGGAAAGCTTTCGCAATTTCCATCCGGGCGGCAAGCTTGGCTCGGCCCTGATGCCGGTGCGCGATATCATGCACAAGGGGGATGAATTGCCGCTGGTGCCGCTGGATGCGCCAGTGATCGAGGTGATCAGCGAGATTTCCGCCAAAGGGTTTGGCATTGTCGGGATGCAGAACCCCGACGGCAGCCTTGCCGGTGTGATCACCGACGGCGATATCCGGCGCTATCTGGAAAGCAACGCATCGGGCACCCTGCAATCGGTGATCGGCGAGGCCAAGGCCAAAGCCCTGATGACCAAAGGCGGTATCACGATTGATCCGGACCGCCTGTGCGCCCGCGCACTGAATGTGATGCAGACCAAACGGATCACGGCGGCCTTTGTGATGGAAGCAGACCGGCCCGTGGGGCTGATCACGGTGCATCAACTGTTGCAGATGGGCGTAGCCTAGAGCCTGATCTAACCCTTCATCAACGTATCAATCGCCTTTAGCTGCGTCAGCATTTCGCCCATCTGGTCCAGCACCACCATGTTCGGCCCGTCGCTGGGCGCATGATCGGGGTCGGGGTGGGTTTCAACGAAAATCGCCGCACAGCCCACAGCCAGCGCCGCGCGGGCCAGTGGCGGGACGTATTCGCGTTTGCCACCGCTTGATCCGCCCTGCCCGCCCGGGAATTGCACCGAATGGGTGGCGTCATACACCACCGGATAGCCGGTTTCGGCCATGATCGGCAGACTGCGGAAATCACTGACAAGCATATTATAGCCGAACGATGTGCCACGATCCGTCAGCAGGATGCGCTCATTCCCCGTGCTGGCGATTTTATCCGCCACATGGGCCATATCATTCGGGGCCAGAAACTGCCCCTTTTTCACATTGATCGCGGCGCCGGTTTCGCCAGCAGCCAGCAACAAATCGGTCTGGCGGCACAAGAACGCGGGGATCTGGATGATATCCACCGCCTGCGCCGCCACCGCACATTGCGGGATGTCATGCACATCGGTCAGGGTGGGGCAGCCGAATTCATCGGAAATTTTCGACAGGATGGAAAGCCCCTCGTCCAGCCCCAAGCCCCGTTTGCCCGACAGGCTGGTGCGGTTGGCTTTATCGAAACTGCCTTTGAACACCAAAGGAATGTCCAGATCGGAACACAGCCCGGTCAGGGTTTCGGCAATCTTGCGGCTGTGATCCAGCCCTTCCAGCTGACACGGCCCCGCGATCAGCACAAAAGGCGCGTCATTGGAAAATTCGACCTGTCCTACGGTTACAGTTTTCATGCCTCACCCCTTCTTTTCAATTCGGCCTCGATCCGCTCAATGTCGGTCGGGTTGTTCAATTCCCAGAATACTGTACCACGCGCCTCGACCTCGACACAGCGCACACGCACGCCGCGTTGCAGGAACCGTAATTGCTCCAGCCCCTCCAACTGCTCCAACTCGCAAACGCCCCAATCGTGATAGGCCTTCAGCGTGGCGGGGCGGTAGGCATATGCGCCGACATGGTGAAAAACCGGTGTCATGGTCTGGGCGTTATAGCTGTCATCGGTATAAGGCACGACCTCTTTGGAAAAATACAGCGCATCATGGTTCACATCAAACACCGCCGTGGTGCCGCCAACGCGACCATTGCGCCGGTCCTCGCGCAGGTTGGCCAGCATTTCACCATCACAACGCAACACCGGCGTGGCCATCTGCACATCGGGGTTATCGCGCATTTCGTCGATCAGGGCGGACAGGAACCACGACGGGGTTAGCGGCGCATCGCCTTGCAGGTTGACCACGATGTCGGGCAGATCGTCCAGATGGCGCAGGGCATCGGCAACCCGTTCGGTGCCGTTGGCGCAATCCTCGCCGGTCATCAGAACCTTTGCGCCGAACCTTTCGGCCTCGCGTGCGATACCGGCGTCATCGGTGGCGATGTAGACTTCGGATACTCCAGCCACAGCCTTGGCCGCGTCCCAACTGCGTTCGATCAGCGGCTTGGCCTTGCCTGTGGCCCCTTTCAGCGGGGCCAGCGGTTTGCCCGGATAGCGGGACGAGGCATAGCGGGCGGGGATAACTATGATCACTTTGTCATTCATACTCCCGTGATGCGTTATCCGCGCGGCAGGGCCAAGCAAAAAATGCAGTATTATGTGTGACTGACCCTGCCCCGGACCTGATCCGGGGCCTGCTTTGGTGCAGAAGGCCCCGGATCAGGTCCGGGGCAGCGCATGTTTTCAGACTGGAAGCGCGCTGTTTTTCTGTGTAACACCCAGATAACAGCATAAGGAAATACCGTGGCCAATTACCTATACCAAAACGACCTGCCCGATGATCTGGACCTTGGCCCGATCGTCGCGATTGATTGCGAAACCATGGGTCTGAACCCGATGCGCGACCGCCTGTGCCTGGTGCAGATGTCCGGTGGCGACGGTAACGCCCATCTGGTGCAAGTCGCCAAAGGCCAGACCGAGGCGCCGAACCTGTGCCGGATGCTGGCCAACCCGAATGTGCTGAAACTGTTTCACTTTGGCCGGTTTGACATCGCCGCGATGCAGAATGCCTTTGGCACCGTTACGGCGCCGGTTTACTGCACTAAAATCGCCTCGAGACTGATCCGCACTTACACCGACCGGCACGGCCTTAAGAACCTGCTGCATGAATTGTTGGGCGTGGATATTTCCAAATACCAGCAAAGCTCGGACTGGGGGGCGGCGGAACTGACCAAGGCCCAGATCGATTACGCGGCCTCGGATGTGCTGTATCTGCACCGCCTGCGCGAGGAATTGAACAAACGGATGGAGCGCGAAGGGCGGATGGAGATTGCGCAGGCCTGTTTTGATTTCCTGCCGATGCGCGCCAATCTGGATCTTGCCGGCTGGCCGGAAATCGATATTTTCGCCCACTCGTAATGCGCTACTTGCTGCCGCATGGGCGTGATCACATCGGCGGTGCATCGCCTATGTGTTTTGCAATTCCCTTGGCCAAGCACCCATATTCTGGCACGGTTCCCGCATGACCACTTACGACAACAGCTATTCCCGATTTGTTGCCTGGACCAAGGTGATCCTGCCCATCGTCGCGCTGGGCATCCTGTCGACGCTGTTCCTGTTTTCACGCAATATCGACCCGACGTTGTCGATCCCCTATGCCAAAGTCGATGTCGAAGGTCTGGCCCGCGAACAGCGAGTCGGCGCGCCGAATTACGCCGGTGTGACCGAAGATGGCTCGGCCATCTCGATCATCGCGGCTTCGGCCCGCCCCGACCCCGACAATCCCGAAACCTTCACCGCCACCGATTTGACCACCATGATCGAGGATACCACTGGCGGGCGGATCGACATTGCCGCCGATGACGGGGTGATTGATACCGGCCAACAGGTTGTCACCCTGCAAGGCGGCGTACGGATCGAAACCTCGACGGGCTATGTGATCAACACCTCGGGCTTGACCGCTGCGCTGAACGAAACCCGCGCCCAAACCGATGGCACAGTCACCGCCACCGGCCCGCTGGGCACGCTGGAAGCCGGACAAATGCTGCTGGAACGCCAAAATGGGGCCAAAGGCGCGAATCTTCTGGTTTTCAAGGGTGGGGTGAAGCTGGTATACGATCCCAAAGGCTAGTCGCCCGAATTTCGAGGGGAAATGATGTTTACCAATTTACGCGCAGTTTTCATGGCGCTTTTGCTGGTTCTGACACCGGCAATTACCGCAGCCCAAGGCACCCAGGTGGCGTTTGGCGGATTGAAGCACGATTCGACCCAGCCGGTCGAGGTTTCCTCGGATACGTTACAGATCAACCAGGAGGACGGCTCGGCTGTGTTCAGCGGCAATGTGGTGGTGGGTCAAGGCACCATGCGCCTTTCAGCCGACCGCGTTGTGGTGGTGTATTCCACCGGTGACGGCCCGCGCAAGATTTCCAAGATGCATGCAACCGGCAATGTCGTTCTGGTGAATGGTGCCGAGGCGGCTGAAGCAGCGGATGCGGTATATTCCATCGACAGCGGAAATATCGTGATGACCGGCAATGTGATCCTGACGCAGGGGCAAAGTGCGCTGTCGTCAAACAAGATGGTGGTTGACCTGAACACAGGGCAGGCCACGCTAGAGGGCCGTGTTAAATCCATTCTGCAAACCGGCGGGAACTGATCTATGGCACAGGCCCCCGACCTGACAGTTGCCGATGGCAGCGGCGGCTTGCAAATCCGCAACCTGCGCAAAAGCTATCGCAAGCGGCCGGTTATCCGTGACGTCAGCATTGATCTGGGCCGTGGCGAGGTTGTGGCCCTGCTGGGACCGAACGGATCGGGGAAAACCACCTGTTTCTATGCCATCGCCGGCCTGATCACCCCAGAAGGCGGGCAGGTGATGATTGATGGACGCAATGTAACCATGTTGCCGATGTATCGCCGTGCCAAACTGGGGATCGGGTATCTTCCGCAAGAGGTTTCCATCTTTCGCGGACTAAGTGTCGAAGATAATATTCTGGCAATTCTGGAAATATCAGAACGCGACCGTCACAAGCGCCGTGAACGGCTGGAAGAACTGCTGGGTGATTTTTCGATCGAACATTTACGCCGCGCCTCGGCACTGTCGCTGTCGGGCGGGGAGCGCCGCCGTGTTGAAATTGCCCGTTGTCTGGCGGCCAATCCGAAGTACCTGTTGCTGGACGAACCTTTTGCCGGAGTCGATCCGATTGCCGTTGGCGAAATTCGCGAACTGGTGGCAACATTGAAAACCCGTGGCATCGGTGTGCTGATCACCGACCATAATGTGCGCGAAACACTGGAAATTGTTGAACGCGCCTATATCCTGCACGATGGTAAAGTATTGATGAGCGGCACCACTGACGAGGTGGTCAAAGATGAGAACGTCAAACGCGTCTATCTGGGGCAAAATTTCCGGGTTTCCTAACAACGTCAGGAAGGGCTGAACATGGCTATAAAACCCACCCTGTCCCTAAAGCAAACCCAAACGCTGTCCTTAACTCCGCAACTGCGCCAATCCCTGACCATATTACGCTTGCCCACCGTTGATCTGGTTGAGAAAATTCACTCCGAGGCTCTGGAAAATCCGTTACTCGTTATCGGTGCCCCGCGCCAAATCAAACAGGGGCCCAGCGCATATGATGTTGCCCTGAATACAGTTGCCGAAACACTTACCCTTGGCGAATCCATCCGTCGGCAATTGGCAATGATGCCTTTGCCCGCCATGACAAGCGATATAGCCAATTATTTGACCGGCGATCTGTCCGACACCGGTTATCTGGAAACCGATATCTCCGAAACGGCACGAACCTTGGGGGTTACCGAGGACGATATTGAAAAAGCCGTTCAGGCAATCCAGTCTTGTGAACCCACAGGTGTAGGCGCCCGCACTCTGACAGAATGTCTGCTATTACAAATCGTTGAAAAAGGAATTGAACGGGAAACAGCCGAGAAACTGCTAAAGCAAATACCCCGGGTTCTAAAGAACAAGTGGGAGGAATTGTCAGACGCTCTGGAAATTCCGAAAGAGCAGATTGAGAACTTTTCAGCAGCCCTGAAATCTCTGAACCCCGAGCCAGTTTCAAACCATCCCCATGATTCCCGCCCGATGGTTGCAGATATTATCGTTGAATACGTCGAAAACCGTAGGATTGAGGTTTCGTTATCAGACAGCTACATGCCTGACCTGACAATTGACACCGATCTATTTTCGCAAGCCCGGGCAGACGCCAAGGCAAAGGAATATATCGAAATGCAATTCACGCATGCCCAAAGCCTTATTCGTGCGGTAAAATATCGCGGTGAAACCCTTTTGCGAATAGCGCGCGCCATTGTAGCCCGGCAACACAGATTTTTCATTGATGGTAACAATCATATGACCCCCCTGACCCGCCGTGCCATTGCTGAACAACTGTCACTACATCCCTCCACCGTTGGGCGCGCCATCGCCGGCAAAAACCTGGACCTGAATGGCACCCTTTATCCACTATCGTTCTTTCTGGGTACGGGCCTGAAAAAGGGCATTTCAGGCGAGGTATCAACCTATGTCATTCAACAAACCATTCGGCGAATGATTGGGCAGGAATCTCCTGTTTCTCCGCTATCGGATGATGCGATTGTGAAAAAATTACATGCAGATGGAGTTGACATTGCCCGTCGAACTGTCGCCAAATACAGGGGATGTATGAATATACCATCATCGTTTGTGCGCCGCAAAATCGCGGCTGCACAGCAAGCGCCCCACAGATCGCCGGGCCACAGAAATCATTTGAACCGATAACCGGGATGAAACCCTTTCTGTGCCAGCGTTGCGGGGCAGTTTCAGCTTTTAACACTAAGGAGATGTGATGCGGTACCAAATCAGCGGAAAACAGATTGATGTAGGTGAAGCCCTTCAGACTCATGTCAAAGACGAACTTGGCGCGGTTGTCGGAAAATATGCCGAACGCCCGACAGACGCGAATATTATCTTTTCGCGCGATGCCAGTGAATTCGTCTGCGAGGCAACCGTGCATCTCTCGACAGGATTGATCGCATCAGCCAAGGCGCATGCCCATGAAATCTATGCCGCTTTTGAAAAATGTTCGGATAAGCTTGAAAAACAGCTCCGCCGTTACAAGCGCCGATTGAAAGATCACTACCGCGAACGCTCGCAACCGGTTGAACTTTCCGATGCCAGCTCGTATATCCTCGCCGGATCAACTAATTCGGAAGAATCAGAACCTGAAACACTCCAGCCCATGATTATCGCTGAAATGGAGACGCAAATACCGTCTCTTTCCGTTGGCGAGGCCGTGATGCAAATGGAATTGGCCGGAGCACCGGTTCTGGTTTTCCGCAACGAAGGACATAGCGGGGTCAACGTGGTCTATCGTCGTGATGACGGCAATATTGGCTGGGTGGACCCATCAATCGCTAAATAGGCCCATGAGTTTTTGGGCGGAGTAAAGTGAAGTTAAATGGAACTTTCGAGTATTCTTTTGCCCGAAGCTGTGCGTGTTATCGGCCAGGCGACCAGTAAAAAACGTCTCTTCCAGCAATTGGGCGAGATCGTTTCCTCTGTGCATGGTATTGATGCGACCAATGCAGCCAAAGCGTTGCAGGATCGCGAAAAACTGGGGCCTACCGGGGTTGGGCATGGTGTTGCCCTGCCCCACGCACGCATCGGCGGGTTGAAGTCTGTCGTCGGCACGTTCCTGCGTATCGAAAAGCCGTTGAATTTTGATGCGGTGGATCGTCAGCCCGTCGATCTGGTTTTCACCTTGTTTGCGCCACTTGATTCTGGCGTCGAGCATCTGAAGGCGCTGGCCCTTGTGTCCCGCACCATGCGTGACAGTGCCATATGTGCCAAACTGCGGGCCAATACGGACCCCGCAACTTTGCATACGCTATTGACCGATACACAGGCGTCACAGGCAGCGTAGGCTACTTTAACGCCTTATATCCGAACATCATATAATCCCGCTGGTAGGCATCGCGCGTTGCCGCCTCGATTTCGGCGTCGTAAATTTCCTTCAGTCGAAAGGGGTGGTTGTCGGCCACATCTGGCAAAGGGTATGGCGCAAGGCCCACCTGTGCTGCCAGCTGTTCTAGCCCCTGTTCCAGTTGGTCTTCGCGCAGAACCATATCCGGCAAGGCAAACTGCCCAAACCCCTGCAACGCCTGCGACTGGCTGGCCCATGAGGGATCAACCCGCGCACTGGTCTGCATTTTCAGGTTTTTCTTCAGGAATTTCAAAAATACCAGAAACGCCTTGCGATGTTCCTCGGCGGTATATGTTTCATCCACCCCGTCTTCGGGGATCAACAGATCATAATCGCGCAACAGGGCCGCGCGGATTTCCGGAAAACCGTCAGGGCCAGTTTCAAGGATATGCTCGCAAAAGGCAGCATGTGCCCGCACGACCGGATGACGGATCACGGTAAAGCTGCGATGCCCGCTGTGTTTTCGTTTCCATTGCCGCAGGGTTTTCTGATTGAACCCGCCCAGCAGATCCCCACCACCGATCCCTTTCAGCCATTCCCGAACCAGCACCTCGGGCCCGCCCTTGATCGGCAGATACATCAACGGTGCATTTGCCGCCGCCACATAGCCCGGCACGACAGGACCACGGCGCGGCTCGAAATTCGGGGTGCGATTCAGATCGAAAGGATCCATTTTTTGCAGATCCTCAACCATCTGCTCATAATTAACTACCTTGTCGCGCAAACTTCCGGGGTTTTGCCGCCGCAGATTGGTCGATAGCGCCTCGATCTGGCTGTCCACGCCCAAAAACCGCGCCAATCCGTTCAGCACATCAACGTCCTGCACATCCTCGTAGGACAGGTAAAACGCCGTCTGGCCGCTGCATTGCAATTCATGCAGTATCTTCACCTGAAACGCCTGATATTCCGCCACATGTTTGCGGAATTCATCCAGTTTGAATGTCACTTTGGCCGACTTGCGTGTATCGCCACGCCCCAGTTTCCACTGGTTTGTGGACCATGCGATCAACTCGGATACATAGCTTTCCAGCGGGTTGCGCGTCAGGATGATTTTGCCACAGCGTTCATCCGGCAGAAAATGCGCCAAGGCCCGCGGATCATGGGTGGAAAAGAACCGAAACCCAACCAGATTTTTCGGGTCCGCCTTCATCCGCTCCAACAAATCAACCGGATCCTTTTCCCGCATTTCCAGCGTCATACCATGCAGCTTTTCACGGTTGGTGTCGCCAATGAAATAAGGGTTAAAGGCCTCGCCATGGGCAGTAATACCCTTAAACTGGTTCAGGTTCGAGCATAGAAAATTGGAACCTGTCCGCTTTTCTGCAAGCATCACGAAGTAGTCAAATTTGTCGGACATTGCGGGTTACTTTCTTACCAGATACGGCTTGCGTGGTTTTGGCGGTTTCTGAATGCCCAATGTGTCCGCAGGGAAATCCCCCATCAAATACGGGTGCATCCCCTGATTTTTCAAATTTTGCAGGAATTTTCCGAATCCAGTCAGATCAACCAGCTTTGGAACCTCGGACAGGGCGCGCATATTTCGTGGACCAATTGCATCAAGAATCGTTTGCAACACTTCCATCGGGGATTCGACAAATTCCGACATGTTCAACGTTTGCACCCGCGCCTTGACATAGGGCGAGCGCAGCACATTCAACTGGGCGCTTTCGATCCGTTGCAATCGGGCGGCTTCTTTGCGAATCTCACTGAAATTCAGGTTGGAATGGAACAATGGAACAACCCATGCCCCCGTGATGATGTGGATATGCGCATTCGGGTCTTTGGCTATAAACCAGTTCAATGCCTGTGTATCATTCGGGCCGAACTGGAAGCATTGGTGCTCACCGCGCGCATTCCATATCAGATTTGTCAGAAAGGACTTCGGGTTGTAATCCCGCACCAGCGCCGACTCCGACAGGCAGCCATTGTACACAGGACCGCCGTCAGAAAACTCGGCCCTTTCGGGGGAAAACAGATGGCCGTGCACCTTGACACCTGCATTTTTCTCAAGCCACGGTGAAAAATCCAAAAGCAATTCGTCAAATCCCTGCAACACCGAATAACCCGAGGCCGTCAGACCGTTTTCCCGCCCCTCTACCGGATATCGGCTTTGCATATACAATCCGGCCCGACCAAGGGTTCGCCGCTCGACCGCTTTGGAAAAGACGCGGTCGATCTTGCCGGGGTTTGGCTCGGTATGTTTCAGGTTGCTGGAATTTGTGTTCAAAAAAGCTTGATACAGGCGATCCGCACGAGGCCAGATTTTGCGCGCAACAAAACAATCCGACCGCCGCAATAATTGCAGATGGTCGTTGTAAAACGTATGTGGCTTGCCCTGATAATCGAATTTTGCAAGGGTCAGGGACCGGCTCTCGATATTGGTGGAATACAGGCGCACCATTGTTTGATAATAGGATTCATCCGGGATCCAGACCCATTTGAAGTAGTTCTCATAGATTTTTCGTTTTGGGTCCTCCAATAATGCCGAAAGCGTTTGACGGGTCAGGCACCACCATTGCGACCCCAAATGCGGGATCAAACCGTCTGGCATCTTGCGCTTGTATCCAACGCGGCGCTGCAATCTGACGAAACGGTCAAACAACCGCCTGTGCCGTTTCCATGAAAACGGGAACCGCAGGGTAAAGCGTTCCGAATTCAGACCGCCCGTTGTCCAGGGGACATCCTGCGTGGTGGTGGATTCAATGAAATCAGTGCGCGGACGTTCATCCAGATAGTCCACCAGTTCCTGCACAGGACGCAAGGGCAGGCAAGAGCCGGACGCCAGATAAACATGACGCACGTCGGGATAGGTATCCAGCATCAATTTTGCCGCTGTTTGCGATGCCTGCACCAGAGACCATGCGCCCCACTCGCACCGGTGACGGTTGGAAAAAACAAGATTGGGCAAATCGGAAAGGCCGTTGGAAAAACCGGCGAAATCATCATCGCTGACCTGCAAATCCACATGCACCACGACCGGACAGCCGCTTGCAGCCCAATGGCGGGCCACTTGTGCCGCACGATCCAGTGCCTCGTGCACCAGCATGACAACACCGACTGTGCCAGGATTGTTCATGCCCAGTTCCCCTTGGACATCAGGCCCAGAATTTCAAGCTGCCGCCAGTTGATATACTTCTCGCTCCATTTGCACCACAGATCAGGATCTTGACGCATCGCATCGTGATAGGCCTTGTATTCGTGGCTATTGGCATAATGCTGGCCACGCTTCAATTCCTCTTTGGCCTTTGCGCCAAAGGTGTCGAGAAACTTGGCGTGCAGCAAACAGCCTGATGCCTTTTCCCCGCCGCCAACATCATAAACCTTGTTCAGGATACGCGGCAGCAACATATGGGTCGAGCTGACATAGGTGTAATGCCGATCCCATTTGACCAGCGGAATCTTGTTCATTGCCGGTGCGCGCTCGGGGTTCTGGGTAAAGAACGTCCGCGCCCGCGGCCCCCCCTGAATCCACAGGTTCGCATAGCGATTATTTTTAGAGATCGTATAGTTCCCGCTATCAAACCACGCGGCAATCTCGAAAGGGTCTTGCCCTTCTTCGTAGGGCACAGCATCTATGCGCCCTTTGGGATACATATCCAGCAACATCGCGCTGAATGACGGGATCGAGGACGCATCCAGCCAATCCGTTAACGCCCGCAGCGGCCTTGTATCGCTAAACGGGAACACCAGAAATTCGTCAACATCCACGGTCAATGTCCAATGTCCACGCCCGTATCTGGACAAAAGCCAGTTCAGCCAATCGGTTCCAAAACGCGCAGTTTTATAGCTGTGTTTGGTGGTCCAGATCGAAGCATCCGGTTGCCCGGCGATATATTCGCGTGAGCCGTCATCGCTGTCGTTGTCAACAAATACAAAATGGTTCACCCCCATATCACGGTAATATTTCAGGAAATACGGCAGGCGCACCCGCTCGTTCCGGATGGTGGAAAAGACAATAATATCACAGGGTTCAATTTGGCCGGTCCGGTTGGAAACCACAGTCAGCTCCCGTCGCTTGCGAAACGCGCGTACGCGCAAACGCTGCCGCTCGACCCTACGCCGATATGAACCAAGTATACTCAACCTGCCAACTATTCCTTACCTTCAGAACGCCCGTTAGGGATAACCCTTTTGATACAAAAGGTCATACCTGCCCATCTTGCGCCTTTTACCTTAATCCAAGATAAAGGCATCTTTATAACTATATGTTGAAAAATACCGGACAGTGCCCCCTGCGTAAACAGGGGAAATGCAACAAACACTATGTCCAGCGCCCTTTTGAAAGCAGCTTTAGTGTTTCGAGCTGTTGCCATCCTTTGTATTCAACCGAATCCTGGCACCACAGATCAGGGCTGTTGCTAAGGCTGTCATAGTAATCGTCATAAAGTCGGCTATTGGCAAAATGCTCCTGCCGTTGCTTTTCCTCACGGGCTTTTTCGGCCACCACATGCAGGAATTTGCTATGCAGCAACACCCCGCGCGGCTGATCGGTACCAGTCAGGTTGAACACATGGTTCAGGCGGGGCGGCAATATCGAATGGGTAGAGCTGTTATAGGCAAACCGCCGGTTCCATTTCACCAGCGGGATTTTATTCAGGGTCGGGGCGCGCTCGGGCTGGTCGGCAAAAAACACCCTATCCCGCACGCCACCCTGAACCCACTGGCTTTGCAATGCTTCCTGCATCTGGAAGCGGTAGTTTCCCGCATCGAACCAGCGCAGTATTTTGAACGGATCCATTCCCGGCTGATAGATTTCCGCATCCAGCGGCCCCCTTGGGTACATATCCAACATCAATGCGCCAAAGGCTGGAATGGACTGGCTGTCCAGCCAATCCGTCAACGCCGATAGCGGGCGGTCATCGCAATAGGGGTAGATCAGTATTTCATCCGCATCCACAGTCAGGCACCAATGCCCATGGCCAAACCTGATCTGCAACCACGTCAGCCAATCCACTCCGAAACGGGACAGTTTATAACTGTGTTTGGTTGACCACAGCGAGACATCCGGTTGGTCCTGCAAATACTGCGCTGTGCCATCATCGCTGCCGTTATCTACAAACAGGAAATGCTTCACCCCCAATTTGCGGTAATACTCCAGAAAATAGGGCAGGCGGATCAATTCATTGCGCACTGTGGAAAACAGCAGAATATCACCACGCTGCATCTGTGCCGTCCGGTTTACCACGCTCACCATTTGGTGGCGTTTGCGCAGGGCGCGATACAACAGACGGCGCCGTTTCACACGCATCTTATAGGCTGTCCACAATTTCCCCATTGGCATCCGGCTTTCGTATTTTCAGACCACCTTAGCGCAGAAACTACTTTTCGTAATGCCCGTTCTGGTGCCACCGCCACGCATCAATCACCATCGTTTCCATATTTGATCGTTGCGGCGTCCAGCCCAGTTCCTGCACGGCCCGCACACTGCCCGAAACCAGCTTGGCGGCATCCCCGGCCCGACGCGGCCCTTCGTTCATCGGCACAGGCCGGTTGGTAACAGCCCCGCAGGCATCCACCACCTCGCGCACCGAAAAACCGCTGCCCGTGCCCAGATTGAACACGCGGCTGCCCTTATCCTCAAGCAGCCATTTCAGACCCAACACATGCGCATCCACCAGATCGCACACATGGACATAATCACGGATACAGGTGCCATCCGGCGTGTCATAATCCGTGCCGAAAATGGTCAGCGCATCGCGTTTGCCATCAATCGCGTCCAGCACCAGCGGGATCAGGTGGGTTTCGGGGCGGTGGAATTCGCCCACTTCGGCATCGGGGTCGGCACCGGCCACGTTGAAATAGCGGAAAATCACATGGTTGATCCCGTCGCTTTCCCCGAAATTCGCCAGAATATCCTCAATCGCCCGTTTCGATGCACCGTAGGAATTGATCGGTTTTTGCACGCAATCCTCGTCCAGCAGCACGTTGTCCTGATCGCCGTAAGTCGCGCAGGTAGACGAGAACACAAAATTCCGGCACCCCGCCGCGGCCGTGGCTTCGATCAGGTTCAGTGAACCCATCACATTGTTATGCCAGTATTTGCCAGGCAATTGCATGCTTTCGCCCACCAGCGAAAGCGCTGCGAAATGCATCACGGCAACCGGTTGGTATTTTTCGAAAACCTGATCCAGAAAGGCACGGTCCAGCAAATCGCCCTGCTCGAACGGACCGAATTTCACCGCGTCGGCCCAGCCGGTAACCAGACTATCCACCGTGACAGGCACATAACCGGCCGCCTTTAACGCCTTACAGGCATGCGAGCCGATATAGCCCGCCCCGCCAGTGACCAATACATGCGCCAAATTACACCGCCCGGTATCTTATTGCGCCGCTTTTTGCAGCGACACCATTTCAGTCAAATACTGCGAAAATTCATCCCGCAGTTCTTCGCGCGCCAGACCAAAGGCAACCGTGGCCTGCAGAAATCCGGCTTTGGAGCCACAATCAAACCGCTGCCCGCGGAACCGGTACCCATAAACCTTGCGGCCCTGCACAATTTCCCGGGCAATGGCATCGGTCAACTGGACTTCGCCACCCGCACCCAGTTTGATCTTGTTCAGATTACGCAGCACATGCGGGGTCAGAATATATCGGCCAATCACGGCCAGATTTGACGGGGCTTCGTCAGCCTTTGGTTTTTCAACCATGCCATTCACCGCAACCATGGCCCCCATATCTTCCTTGATGTCCAGCACCCCGTAGGCCGAGGCCTTTTCCTTGGGCACTTCCATCGCCGCAACCATACAGCCGCCGGTTTCCTCATAGGCTTCGACCATTTGCTGCAAACAGGGTTTTTCGGCGGCAATAACATCATCCGGCAAAATAACGGCAAAAGGCTCGTTCGAGATCAGGCGCCGGGCGCACCACACGGCATGGCCCAGCCCCAAGGCCTTGTGCTGGCGAATATAGGCAATCGCGCCGCTTTCCATATTGGTGCTCTTCAGCATTTCAAGCAGCTCGGTCTTGCCGGCCTTGCGAAGGCTGGCTTCCAGTGTCGGGGCAATGTCAAAGTAATCTTCAAGTGCGCCTTTGCCGCGCGAGGTAACAAAAATGAATTCCTTGATCCCGGCCGCGCGCGCTTCGTCAATCGCGTATTGGATCAATGGTTGGTCAACCAGAGTCATGATTTCTTTTGGCACAGATTTTGTGGCTGGCAGGAATCTCGTTCCCAAACCGGCAACAGGGAAAATGGCCTTGGTCACTTTACGCTTCATGTATCGCACTCGTTTCTGGTCTCTTGTTGATAAGAGATAGCATTGTTTCTGATTACGCCCAAAGCGTTAATTCGCCAAGAATAACAACTAAACAAATTGTTGATCAGGGGGAAAGCTGCACCAATTGCTGCTATTTCTGCCAATTCTCCCCTTCAGGGTTGCAATGCGCCTAACCGCGCCACCCTATGCGGGCTTCAAATCAACCCCGGGCGCATAAGCAATAAAGAACGGGTTGGCATAGCCCTCTTTACCATAAAGCAGCGGAGTATGGTCATCAAAACGCACCACCTGCCCGCCCGCGCCGGCCAGAACGGCGTGGCCTGCGGCGGTATCCCACTCCATCGTGCGCCCGACACGGGGGTAGAGATCGGCCTCGCCGGTGGCCACAAGGCAGAATTTCAAAGAAGACCCTGCGCTTTTGGAATCCGCAACTTTGTATTTACCGATGTAATCATCAGTCGCCTGATCCCTATGCGATTTCGACGCAACAACCAGCAACGCGTCATTGTCCGGTTTCGATACGGAAATAGGAGAAACCGGACCGGGGATGTCCTTGGGGAAATCGCCGGTTTCTTCAACCGATTGGCCGTTGGCATCGGTATAGAACAACCGCCGGCGGGCCGGTGCGTAAACCACGCCCCTGATCGGTGTGCCGTTTTCAACATAGGCAACATTCACAGTGAAATCGCCGCGCCGTTTGATAAATTCTTTGGTTCCATCCAGCGGATCAACGATGATGAATTTATCCGCTTTTGTGCTGTGCGAATCCGCCTGTTCCTCGGTGACCAGAACAATGTCGGGAAAAGCCTCATGCAGCCCTGCCGAAATAATTGCGTCGGCGGCTTCGTCGGCAACTGTCACGGGGCTGTCGTCAGATTTTGTCTTTACCTGAAAATCGTCGCGGCCATAAATCTCCATTATCTTGTCTCCGGCCTCTAGCGCTAGGCGCCGAAAAACCGCACTCATCCTGTCAAAATCCAATGTCATCTCCAATGTAGCCCTGTTTATCGGGTATAGTTGCCAATCCTATTCTGGCCTTTTATGTTGGCAGGGTAAAGGAACCGCAAGAATTCCATGCGACATTAATGTGATGGCAGCCACAAGCGGATAAGTTTCGATCATGTTCCAGCAGCAAACCACAACCAGCGGCTTTCAGTCAGGTGCCAGATTACTGGACCTTATCTATCACGCGACTGTCCGTAACGTGCGGAAAAGCCACGGCAATGCTATCTTCGCACTCATAACCAACATTCTACAGACAATCATCTTTGTGCTGGCGTTTTTTGTAATGTTCTCGATTTTGGGATTGCGGGGCGCATCAGTGCGCGGCGATTTCCTGTTATATATCATGTCGGGAATTTTCCTGTTCATGACCCATACAAAAGCATTGTCAGCCGTTGCAGGTTCAGAAGGGCCGACATCGGCAATGATGAAACACGCACCAATGAATACTCTGGTCGCAATCTCGGCTGCAGCACTTGGATCGTTATATATTCAATTGCTGTCATTGTCGGTGGTTTTATTTGTCTATCACGTCGCATTTACCCCTGTTGTAATCTACGAACCGATTCCCGCGTTGGGCATGTTGCTTGTTGCGTGGTTTTCGGGGGTTGCGATTGGCACCGTATTGCTTGCCGCAAAACCGTGGGCGCCCGCGCTTATCGGTATCGTCACGACGATCTACTCGCGGGCCAATATGATTGCGTCGGGGAAAATGTTCCTTGCAAATTCACTACCGGCCAGCCGCAGGTCGATGTTTGACTGGAATCCGCTGTTCCACGCTATTGATCAGGCGCGCGGGTATACGTTCCTGAACTATAACCCACATTACACCAACTATTCCTACCCGTTAATTCTGGCTGTGGTGCTGTTGATGATCGGATTGATGGGCGAATTTTACACTCGCAAACATGCCTCACTTAGTTGGACAGCAGGAAAGTAATCAACATGTTAAAGCACCTCCTCATACTCGCTATTTCTGTTCTAAATGCCAATTCAGCATTTGCCGGTTGGGTGGATTATCCCGCCCTCTATGACGTAACCGGCGTTGCCTCGGATGATGTGTTGAATGTCCGCGAGGGACAGTCCGCCTCGACCCCGATTATCAACACCCTTGCCCCGAACCAGCGCAATGTCGAAGTGGTCGATGTCAGCGACGACGAACGCTGGGGTCTGGTCAGCTTCCCCGAGGGCAGCGGCTGGGTTTCGATGCGTTATATGGCACGACAGCCGGGCCAAAACCCCCGATATTTGCCCCGACCACTGAATTGTAGCGGAACCGAACCCTTTTGGGGGCTGGGCATCGGTAACCAGACGGCACAATTTGAAATCATGGGGAACCCTGCCCTTACCTTCACACCTACCTGGGAAGATATACCCATTGGCATGCAAGCTGTGTCTTATGCCATTAAAATGCAGGGAAGTAATGAAGACATTACCGCCATTATCAGCCGCAACCAATGCAGTGACGGGATGAGCGAGAGCGTTTATGGCTTTGGAATAGACCTTATAATCTCGGGGCAATCGGGCAACCAGTATTACACCGGCTGCTGTTCGCTGAACTAGAGGCACGTGATCAAAAGCGCGAGATACCCGACCCCGATTGCAAGTATCAGCGGCGAGTAATAAATCTGGTTCAACCGGTAAAACGGCTGAGCCACAGGCATAGGCACCGGAAGGTAAGTCACGATTCCGCGCAACAAAAAGATTACCGTCAGTGTTGCCAAACCCGTCGTGCAAATCCAGCTCGGTAGCGGCAGGGAAACTATCCTCGCCCCCCACAGCGCAATAATGGCCGCCACAATCATTCCGCCTGCAACAACCAGCATTAAGCCACGGGATGGCATCCTGCTGGCCCCTTCCACCCCCAGAGTCGCACTAACAAGTGCCTGTTCATCCTTTGCAGGCCACGCCACCCCGAACGCCCAAGCAATGTGCAGCAGGGCCGTCACCGTCAAAACCACAAATATAGATCCTGCCACAAATACCATCACGCACCTTTTCTGATTCCATACGTTGCCGTATGTTACTTATCCCCTTGTTCAAGTCAATACGCCTTCGTATGGTGCCCCCATGAAACAACGTCTTTCCCCCACCGACTGGATACAGGCCGCCTTTCGCGCCCTGACCACAGGCGGCCCGCAAGCCATCCGTGCCGAAAGTATTGCGCGAGCGTTGAAAGTCAGCAAAGGGTCGTTCTATTGGCATTTCAAGGACGTGCCCGCGCTGAAACAGGCGATGCTGGATCACTGGCAACAGGTCGCCACGCAGGATGTGATTGATCTGGTTGAATCCGGCGCCTCTGATGCCAAAGCCCGCCTGCAACTGCTGATGCACGTTTCAACCGCTCTGCCCAATGATGCTTATGGCGGCGATCTGGCCGAAGCCGCCATCCGTGATTGGGCCCGCTATGATCCCGATGCAGCCAATGCCGTTAAAACCATTGACGGCAAGCGACTGGCATTCGTCGAAACCCAGTTTCGCGCCCTTGGCTTAAACCCGCAACAAAGTAAACAACGCGCGACAATCCTCTATGCGGCCCTGATCGGCCTTCACCAGCTTTCGCACCACGGCCTTGCCGAACCGGCCAGCGACCTGCCTGCCCTGCTGGATCACCTGCTAAAGCCCTAAATTACCACCCGCAGCGTCACATTCACCCGCCCGCCACGCGGCAGCAACGCGCATGAACCAAAGCGTATCCGGTCGACCCCGTGATAGGCCACCCGCGCCGCGCCACTGATCACCACCACATCACCCGAATTCAGCCAGACCGTATCGGTTGCCCCCTTTCGCTGCTCCCCACCCATGCGGAACAACCCGTCATCGCCTAGTGAAATCGACACCACCGGCCAGCGCATGTCGGCCTCGTCCGTATCGCGGTGCATCCCCATCTTTGCCCCTTCGCCGTAGAAATTGATCAAACAGCTTTCCGGTGCCCGCGCCACTCCTGCCACCTGTTGCCAGACCTTCAAGGCACTTTCAGGGATCGGCGGCCATTCCACCCCCGAAGGGTGCCGCTTTTCATACCGGTATCCCGAGGCATCCGAATACCAGCCATATTCCCCCGCCGAAGTCATCCGCACCGACATCGGTTTGCCATAAGGGGTGTCAGGCGAAAACGGCGGGGCAAGGTGCATCACCTCGCGCAAATCCGCAATCATCGCAGCCTGCGCAGAGGCATCCAGCAACCCTTTGTATATCTGAAATCCGCGCACCCGCAGCGTTGGTTCCGGCATGGCGCCCCCTTTATAGTTGGTTTGAAACCTCGATCAGATTGCCATCGGGATCACGCAGATAGATCGACAAAATCGGCCCCGTGGCCCCTGTCCGTTTCACAGGCCCCTCGATCACATTTACCCCGCGATCGGCCAGATGTTCCTGCCAATCGTCTAGCGGCACATCGCTTAGAAAACACAGGTCGGCCGAACCGGCTGTGGCCTGTTTTGCCTTGGGTTCGAACTCCTGCCCGACCTGATGCAGATTGATCTTCTGCGCCCCGAATTTCAATGCCCATCGGGTTGAGCCATCGGCTGGCGTAAACTGCTGCGCCTCCATCCCCAGCACATCACGATAGAACCGCACGGTCGCGTCAATATCGGCCACCGTCAGAACCAGATGGTCCAGCGCACTCAACTTCATCTTTCCATCTCCGATCCGCATCATTACGCTGACACCATGCAACAGTTCATCGGCAATTCGCAAACCACATCCTGCGCAATGGACCCGGCCCGCGCCAAAGCACTGCACGCCGCCCTTGCCCTGCCCGATCCCACGCCGCAACCGGGCGATGCCCTGCCGCCGTTCTGGCACCAGATCTATTTCTGGGATGCCCAGCCACCCGAAAACCTTGGCCGCGATGGTCACCCGAAAACCGGCGGTTTCATCCCCGACCTTGGCCTGCCCCGCCGTATGTGGGCCGGTGGCCGGTTGCAGTTCCACGCGCCCTTGCGCAGCGGCACCCCCGCCTGCAAGACCACCACGATCGAGGCCATCACCAAAAAACAAGGCCGCACCGGCCCGCTTGCCTTTGTCACCCTGCGCCACGAGATCACCCAATGCGGCACCCTGTGCGTGACCGAGCACCAAGACCTTGTTTACCGCAACGACCCCGACCCAGACGCGCCCAAACCCGTCGCCCCGACCGCCCGCACGGATGAAACCACATGCGAGCAACATGACTTCTCCACCACCTTGCTGTTTCGCTACTCCGCGCTGACCATGAACGGCCACCGCATCCATTATGATGAGCCCTATGCGCGTAATATCGAGGGTTACGCGGGCCTTGTCACCCACGGCCCGCTTCTGGCGCAATTGCTGATGCTGATGGCCGAACGCCACCTTGGGCCGCTAAAGACCTTCACCTTCCGCGCCACTGCCCCGTTGATCCAGCATGAAACGGCCGACCTGTGCCTGAACGGCAAATCCCTCTGGGTGCGCGGGCCGGACGGGCGGCTGTGTATGGAGGCTATGGCAGGTTAGCTTCGACCAAAAAACCCTCGGGAATTCTGCCCGCATTGCCATCCAGAACCAGATCAGCCATCACCTCGCCTACCTTCGGGGCCATGCCAAAACCGATCTTGAAACCGCCATTGGCGATGAAATGCCCATCCCGCCCGGGATAGGGCCCCAATATCGGCGCCAGCTTGCGACCGCGTGGCCGCACACCGGCCCAACGCTCCAGAACCTCGGCCCCTTGCAGCACCGGAAAGGCGCTAAACACCCGTTCCAGCACATCGTCCAGCAACCCGTCCACCGTCTGTGGCTCGTCAAAATACCGCTCGCTGGTCGATCCGACAGCCACCGTTCCGTCCTGATGCGGCACCACATAAATCCCGTCATTGAACAGTTGCGGCACCTCACCGGCATCATAGCGCAATAAGGCCGATTGCCCCTTTACCCCGTTGCCAACCTCGACGCCGAACTCAGCGCACAGCGCCATTAATCCGCGATACCCCGTGGCCCAGACCACCGTGCCTTCAAACACAGGTTCCCCCAGCACGATCTCGCCGCCCAGCGCTTGCAAGGCCCCTGCCAAACTGCCCGCCGCCCCGCGTGGCTGCATCCGTGCGCTTAACGTATCATGCACCAGATACCCCGTCGGGCTGTCGGGCGCCCACGCCCCATAGGCAGACCGCTCCACAACCCGCCATTCAGCCACCCCGTGCCACAGATTGTGCGCGTCTTCCTGCCGCTCGTAAGACAGCTTAAGAACCCGCTCGGACACGATCGGCGACAATCGCCCGACCTGCGCATAACCCGAAGCCACACCCGACAGGTAATCCACCTCGTGCCAATGCGCCTTGGCCATCACAAGGCTCTGATACTGGAATTCTTTCTTCTCGTCCCAGCGTTCAGGCACATGCGGGGCCAGCGCCCCGACCAGTCCGCCGCTGGAACCCGCACCGACACCGGTATCATCATACAGGCGCACTTTGGCCCCGCGTTTGGCGCAGGCATATCCCACCGACAGCCCGAAAATCCCCGCTCCGATCACCGTCACATCAACCATTGCCAAACCTAACGCCTTCTGTTCATTGTCAAAGGCGTTATGACCCAAACACCCACACAAAACCAGACGGCAGAATTGACATGGCGTGACGGCACCCTGCCGGTCAGCACCCGCTTTGACGATCCGTATTTCTCGCTTGAAAACGGGCTGGCCGAAACGCGGCATGTATTTCTGGCGGGCAACGATCTACCTGCACGGTTTACGGAGGGGTTCCACATTGCCGAACTGGGCTTTGGCACGGGGCTGAACATGTTTGCCTCCTTGCTGGAATGGCGACAGGCAGGATTCACAACCCCGCTGCACTTCACCAGTTTCGAGGCTTTCCCGATGACGGCAGACGAAATGGACAAAGCCCTTGCTGCCTTTCCCGAGACCCACACCATCGCCACCCCGTTCCTGACCGAATGGGTCAAAGGTGCGCGTCGTATTGAAACCCAAGACCTGATTGCAAACATCATCATCGGCGACGCCCGCACCACCCTGCCCGCATGGGAGGGCAAGACAAACGCATGGTTCCTTGATGGGTTTTCGCCTGCTAAGAACCCCGAACTCTGGGAACAGCCCCTGATGGCTGAAGTTGCCAACCACACCGCAAAGGGCGGCACGCTGGCCACCTACACCGCCGCCGGCTTCGTGCGCCGCAATCTGACCGTAGCCGGTTTCACCGTCACCCGCAGCGCCGGATACGGGCGCAAGCGACACATGACCACGGCCACCCTGTCATGAGCGCGCAGAACACCCGCCTCGGCATATGGTTGATGGTCGCCACCACCTTTGTCTTTTCAGTGCAAGACGGCATTTCACGCCATCTGGCGGGACAGTACAACACCTATATGGTGGTGATGATCCGCTACTGGTTCTTTGCCGCTTTTGTGATTGCCATCGCCGCCCGCAGTAACGGGGGCCTACGCAAAGCCGTCCACAGCCGCAAACCCCTGCTGCAAGCGTTACGCGCCCTGCTGCTGGTGGCCGAAATCTGCGTAACCGTGCAATCCTTTGTGCTGCTTGGCCTAACCGAAACCCACGCGATATTTATCAGCTACCCGCTGCTGATCGCCGCCCTATCCGGCCCGATCCTTGGCGAAACGGTCGGCTGGCGCAGATGGGTAGCGGTTGCCATCGGCTTTGTCGGGGTGTTGATCATCCTGCAACCGGGGCTGACGGTGTTTCAGCCCGCCGCCATCATCCCCCTGATTGCCGCCTTTATGTTTGCCCTATACGGCCTGCTAACCCGCTATGTTGCCAGATACGACAGCACCGCCACCAGCTTTTTCTGGACTGGCACAGTGGGGGCTATCGGTGTGACCACCGTTGGCCTGTGGTTCTGGGAACCGATGAGCGGTGCAGATTGGATCTGGATGGGGGCGCTGTGCCTGCTGGCGGTGCTGGGCCACTGGCTGCTGATCAAATGCTACGAGGTCGCCGAGGCCAGCGCGGTGCAGCCCTTTGCCTATCTGCAACTGGTGTTTGCCTCGTCTATCGGCATATTTTTCTTCAACGAAACCTTGCGCTGGAACGTGGCCCTTGGCGGCGCGGTGGTGGTGCTGGCAGGCCTGTTCACCCTGTGGCGAAGCCGGACCAAACCGGCCTGACCCTTCTTCTTTTCTTAAATACCTGCCGCGCGCAGCGCATAGAATCCTATTTCTTGCGCCACGTCGCCAACCACGCCATGAACCGCCCCCAAATACCACGCGCCTTTTCGCTGGCAGCATCTGCATGGTCATCCACCTTGTCCCAAACCTCGCCTGCGTCTTCCAGCAGAGGATCGACCGAGCGTTCACGGAACTGCCGCCACATCGCACGGATAAAGAAATAGGCCACGGCCAGAAATATGAAGAAGAAAATATTGAACCACGGAATAATCGTCACATCCGGCCCTGATATTTCCCGTATTCCCACAACATTCGGGTATATTGAGAAAAATTTGTTGCGCCAGCCATAATGAGTGATTACCACCCACTGTTCCTCGCCCGTCAAGGATGAGGCAGCATCTGCTTCTGCTTGTAAATCCGAGGTGTCAAACTTGAAATACGGGGGCCAGATCCATCCAGTATCTTCATTTCGGTAAACCATTACCCCGTAAGAATCACGCGGGAAAAACCCAAACAACCATGATTTGCGCCTCTCGGCGTTTATAAAACGGACATACCGCTTGTCCGAAGCAACATTACCACTATCTGCTTGCGCATAAAACAACCGGTTCATCCACGACAAATTCTGCTCGATTTCGGTTGTTGAAGTGATTTTAGCAATGTCATGCTGAGGCAAGACGTAATCCAATAGTCCAAATACAAATAGGAATGGCAAAATCTTTAATACGAGTAATGTCTTTTTCATCGTCCACCTCACTGGTTATTAGTAATATACCAAATTGCCGCCACAAAAACCGGCGGAACAACATAGACCAGCCAGATCAGCTTCTTGCGAAATCCGTGCTCATATTCGACCATACCCTGCTCTATATAGGTATCCCGCGCCGCCGTATCACCCCCTTCGGGGTGATCCTCGTCCCATGCATCCTCCAGCTTTTCGCGGCGGATGGATCGCGAATAGATCGAGATCGCGAAATAGACCACCGTCATTGCGATAAACCCCAGCACAACCAACCGGATAAATCCCATTCTAATTCCTCCTTACCGCGCCCCAAGGGCCGACCAGTTCAATCAAATCCTCAGGTTCCGGCAGAGGGGCTGGCTCTTCCATCGGCTCACCCTCGCCAAACAAGGCCTTGCGCGCACCGGCCTTGTCGACCTGATATTCACGTTCCAGAAATTCGGCCACATAGGTTTTCTTGGCGTTCGGCCAACCGGCATAGGAATGGTAAAACCGCTCCTTATGACAAATGAACAATTGGCGAATGTCCTTGGGCGTCAGCGCCGCCAACAGCATATTCACCAGATCGCGATCCTTATGCGGCTTGGCCCTCAGCGTATAGAAATACGCCGGATGGTCCGATGTTATGCGTGGCCATTTCCCCCCGCCTTGCGCCCAGCGCAACAGTGCCGCCAGCCCGTGAAACTCCTCGGGTAAATCCGCCGCATAGCGCCGTGTTAACGCCCTGATGTCCCGCCGGGTTGCATGGTCCAGCTTTTCACCCTTTTCAGCCGCCACATCGACCACAATAAAATCCATCTTCTGCTGCAAAATCGCCACCGCATCCACGCCGCGCGCCTTGACGATCGGCTCGACCAGATCGTTCAACTCCAGAAAAATCGCGATCTCGTTGCGGTCCGTAAAATCGAACACATATTTGATCGGCAGCTTGCCCAACTCGTCCTTATTTCCCGCGCAAATCGCCGCCGGATTTTCCATGTCGCGAAACACATACATACCGCCAAAATGCTTGGTCCAGAAATTATCCTGCCGGAATGTCATCTTCTTCAGCTTCAAAGGCGCCCGTGTCACATCGCCGGTTTTCTTGGCAAGCCCGATCATTTCCGCGATCAGAACATCATCCCACCACGCATCTTCCTCGCGCTTGAACCGCTCGATCTTTTCCGCCAGTTCCTCGGCCGATTTCACATGCGCCTCGGTCGTGTCCGCCTCGATGGTCACCTGCCGGATGTCAAACAGTTTGGCCGGCTCCTCGACCGAATAGACCGAGTTCAGCAACTCGCCCGCCACCGCATCCTTGGCCGTCAGGGCAAACAGTTGCGCCTCGTTTTCCTCGATAAACTGGCGCAAAATCCCGCGCGAGGTGGAAAACTGGGCGTTCAGCAACGGCGCGGTTTTCTGCTCGGTCGTCAGCAGGATGAACTGCCGGTTACACCCGCCTTCGTTCAAGTAAAGATGATTACCCAGACTGTCGCCCACCTCGGGCGAATAGCCGGAAATATCAACGTGAAAGGATTTCAATCGAGTCTTTTTTCCCGTCAGCTGTTTCAGCGCACGGTTATAACGCTCCACAAGGGCGGGCGAGGATATGCGGATCAGATTGCCAAACATCAACCCGCGTTCGATCAGGCGTTTCATTGTTTCACCTTTTTGTCAGGCCGGTTTCTTAATAAAACGGCCCCTAAGGACAAAATATACAATGCTACGGAAAAGAAAAAATGGAATATCAGCGTATTAAGCCTTGGCATTGAAAAAACTCGAAAAAATGCTACCCAAGAATTAAATACGGGGTTTGGGTAACGTTGGTCAAAAATCGCTCCAACCAACCAAAATGAAATGCAGTATATTGCAGATGAACCACCTATTATAAAAATAATTTTGACCCAAAATGAAAGGCCTGAGCGCCGAAAAGAATTTGCCGTAAACACCCCTAAAGCCGCGACAAATACCCAAAACCCGCCAAACAGAAAAATATTCTCGGTGGTATAGTCAAAAACACTCATCCCTCCGGCCTCCATTTACTCGGCTGCATTGCCAGCACCACCAGCAATATCGGCCCCCACAGGATAGCCGACAACATCCCCAACCGCGTCAGATGCCGCAGCATTTCGCCGAAATGTTCATACATCATCCCCATTATCCGAACATCCTGATCCAGATAGAACCAAGTGAAATACAGTACACTGACAAACAACAACACCCCGCTTGAGGCCAACAGGTTCGCCCCCAGCCCCGCCATATTCTCGGGCAGTTTTTTCGCCAGCCACAGCGGCAGAAAAACCGCCAGTGCAGCAATCAGCACCGCTGGCAGGATCATCGAGGACCAGTGCGAGAGGACATCGGTTGGTGGCATTTAGGTTTCCCCTCCATGTTTACGGCAATAGCCTTCAAACCCCATCCACTCGCGAACAGGAAGACCTCGAACCTGATACACTTTTCGAGAGCATGGTTTTCCTGAATTCAAATATCCAACGCAAATTGGATCGCCGCCAGCTTCGAGCCATTCCTCAAAGTCCTTTACAGATACGCCTTCTCTTCTGGCTATCCAGGTAATTTTATCATCACAATACGGCTCAATATCATCATAATCCAATCGAATCGATCTACTCCCATTTATCCAAGGCACTTCCCCGACGATTACTAATCCAGCTTCAAATAAAGTCGATAATGTGATCTGGTCCAATTGCCTTTTTGTCACCCCTTCCCCTCCAGATACCGCCGCTTGGCTTCTTCCATCCGCCGCATATCCCGCACCGCGTTTCCAATCGCGATTTCGTCGGATTTATCGGCATAGCGGAATTCGCTGTCCGCATAGCGGTTGATTTCCTGTATCACCATTTCCACGGTTATCGGCTGGGTCATCTCGCGGATCATCCCCAGCTTTTCGTCATACCCTTTGAACAAGAACAGCTCCGGCTCTTCCATCCATTCGTCCGGCAATTCGAAATCCATCGCCCGCACCTTGACCGCATCCGTGATGTTCTTGATCGCGCGGCCCGTGAAACGCGGATCGGCCTCCTGAATCCCTTTCAGGTAAGTGCCCAGTTTGGCAATCGTATCCAGATCACCGATCTCGCTATGCACCCGTTCGAACACCTTCAGCAATCCGTCTTCATGCGGTTTGGAATGTCCCTCGAAACTCGCCGCCACAGCCTTTTTGATTTCCTGCGCGGCAAACAATTCGTGATCCCCCACAGGGATCGAATGGTTCTTGCCCATCAGCAGATGCAGGATATCGATGTAATCCTCGCGCGTTTGCGGCCCGTCCACCAGAAACCGCGCACCGGCCCGCTGGCGCAGGGCGTCATCCACGTTTTCGGGGTAGTTACTGAACATGCCAAAGGTGCAATTCCCGCGCACCACCGTATTGGCGCCCGCGAAACTCTCCATCAAAACCGCCGTGATCTCTAACTGTCCGGCGCTGGACTGCCGGTCGCCCCGCTTGCCCGCCAGTTGGTCAATATCGTCAATCGTGCCAAAGCCGATCACATTCGGGTCCACCACATTGTTGATAAACGCCTTGGCGTTCTGCCCCGATTTCCCCTGATAGCTGTCGATACTATCGGTCGACAGGTTCTGGAACCGGAACGGATAGCCCGCCACCTCGCAATAGCCGGAAATCAGCCCCGCCATCATCTGGATCAGCGTGGTTTTGCCCGTGCCCGGCGCGCCATCCCCCATAAAGGTAAAGATAAACCCGCCCAGTTCGGCAAAAGGGTTCAGCTTGCGCTCAAAATCATAGGCCATCAGCATTTTCGACAGCTTCACCGCCTGATATTTGGCGATATGGTTGCCCACCACCTCGTTCGGTTTCTTAAACGTCATGGTCAGCTTGCTGCCCTTGGCGGCGCGCGCCGGCGTGAAACCGGCGATGGTCAGATCATCCGCCTCGACCTTATAGGACGCCCCTGTAAACCCTGCCAAACGGGGCGCGTTCTGTGCCCGCAAAGCGACCTTCTCCATCACCTGCTCGGCAAAGGCCAAAACCGTGGCAATCAGCTTGGGTTCTTCATCGGCAAAGGTGGCCAGATCCTGATCCAGTTCCCACAGCGCGCCGTGTAGCGCCAGCAAGGCATTATCGGTCAGAATTTCCTCGACATCGCCAATCGCAACCGTCACTTCGCCCGCCTGCGGAGTCAGAAAAAACGATGTGGCATTGGCAAATGTGTAAAGCGTCGCCAAGGCCTCGGCCGCCAGCAATTCGGCAAACTCTTCCTTTTTACCCGCCGCCAATGATCCTTGCAGATTATCCTTCTTCAGCGCCACCAGCCCCGTGACCTCGGCAAAGCCTTCGCCCACCGCCAGCGCAATCGCCAAGGCGCGGCGCAGCCCCGACATCACATTGGCCTGCACCGGCGAAATGATCACGTCGCCATCATCAGCCGCCTCGATCCGCGCCAATAGCTGCACCCCTTCGGGCCGCGCGGTTGATCGCGTCACCAACCCCGGCGTGGTGCTGCGAAACCGCCGCCGCGTGCCCAGACCAGCGGATTTTTCCTTCACCTCGGTATCGCGCGTTTTGGCGATCCGTGGCGTATGGTCAAACCCCGTCAACATAGCCGAAGCCGCGTCATAATGCTTGCGGATCGCGTCCTCGGACAACTCCATTTGGTCAGACGGCATATTCATAAACTATTCCTCATCTTTGTTCTTTAAATATCCCCCGCGCGGAGCGCATAGAATCTTTAACGGTAACTCAGCACCCGCCCCTGAGGGCTGACCACAAATTTCCGTACACTCCGAAACCCGCGCGGCTTTTTCTCTTCCAGCACCTGATAAGGCTTTTGCGGCAGGATAATCGCCCGTTCAGTCCGCGTGGCCCCCGTATCCGCCCCGTGGCCGGAAAACGGGTCCAGCGCGAAAATCTCGCGCTCGACCGTGCCAAACCAGCCGGATTTCTCCTCGATCACCCGCTCGCTTTCCAACTCCTCCATCGTCCACGCCAGCGCCCAATCCTCGCCCACGCCGCCATCGGCCTCTTCCAGCACCTCGCGCAGAGGCCCAGTCTGGCGGGTGAAGACGGATGAATACATCGGCCCCACATGGAACCTGCGCAGACGTTTGGGGTGCAGATCGTCAAAATCCTCGTCAAACCCCTTGGCGATTGTCACCAGCTTCAGCCCGTCCAGCGATTGCGCCATCAGATGCGCCTGGGCTTCGGGCCAGCGGCGCTGGTCCTTGGGCAATGCGGTTGATCCGGTATCCTCGACCTCCATCAGATAGATCACCGGCAGGTTCACCTGACTGTCATAAACCGCCCAATGCACCAGATAACGCCGCCGGTTACCGCCGTCATTGCCCATCCACAAAGCCTCGGGGTCATTCTGCGGCCAAAACAATTCGCCCTTTTGAAGCTCCTCGTAATAGAGCCGCTGTGACATCGCGAATTGCAGCTTGGTCGGGATTTCCAGATCGCCCACGATCTTGCGGATCATGTCGTCCTTGATCTCGGATTTGGCAGGCATGTTGCGCAGATGGCGTTCGGCCTGATGGGCGTCATTGGCCATGGTCATCAGTTCCTGCGCCACCGGAAAGCCACTCTCGACCCGGTCAAAATCAAGGCTACCGGCCATCGGTCCACTAATCCGGCCAGTCATCAGGTATTTGTTCGCCAACGCCCGAAACGTCCAGGCAATGCCCTGTATATAGCGCCCAAGGATCGCCACATCCGCCTTGCTTAACTTGCCCTCGGACTCCATCGCCCCCGCCACCCGCGCCAGATGGGTGGTGATCGCGTCAAACTTGGCAAAATACCGCCGCGCCGTCAGGGCGTCGTCAAGGCTAGCGTGGTCTTGGGTCAGTGTGGCTTTTGTCATGGTTTACTCTAATTTCCCCAAAAAGAACCAGAACAAGTCTTCTCGCTCTATGATCCAATAGAAAAAATAACTGCATGCAATCAATACTGTAGCCGAACCGGAAGCAAGAACCAGCATACTCGCCCCGTTTCTTAGAAAGACCTTTATCAAAAATGCAATGAAAACAAGCAAAACTGCGAAAATGGCAACCCTGTCTAGTGCAAGAATCCACCATCGGCCAACTGGCAGATACACCAGATTAGTGATCACCAAAAGGAGCCACAGTAACCGGTTCGCGGTCTTTAGGTTTCTCTCTCGTAATTTCAACAGCTGCACAATATCCTGTTCAGCGTGGTCTTGGGCGAGGTCAGTTTTTGTCACGGAACCACCCCACCAAGCGTTTAACATCCGATCTTAGCAACGCTTCACAGTGTTTCACATCCCCTAGAGTATCGTCGAGGGAAACAAATTGCGCTCTTTGAAGAAACCAGCCAACACGCCCGACAAGGTGAAAATACAAAGGGAAGAACCTACTCACAACCCAAATAAGAAATACGAGCGAAAGTGGGGAAATTATAAGCATCCCAACAATAAAGGCTGTATTAGCGTCAACACCGGATGCAATGGCAAGCCCGACCCCCATAAAGTAAGGAACTAGAAGCAGAAGTGCATATGAAAAATATACTAGACACATAGCCAGAAACCCAACCCAAAGCGCAAAAACACCACCAATCCACGAGACTGCCGGGTCTGGATACTTTTCTTGGTTGCCCATCTCTTTGCTCAATCCAGACACTTAAGAGCCATACAGGTTCTTGTCATGCTTCTCGACGATCTTCTCGAACCGTCGCGCGAACCGCTCGTCAGCCTTGGCCTTTTGCTCCAGCACCTTGCGGGCAAACACCATATGGTCCTCGTGCGCTTCCATCATGTCGGCCATCCGCTGATTGGTCGCCGTGCCAATCGCCGCCATCGCCGCCTGCGCTTCCTGATCGGTCTCAACACCAATTTCGTTGATCCGGTGCGCCACATCCTGCTGCTGAGCAGTTTTCAAGGATTTGGTCAGCGCATCATACAAAACCACCCGTTGCTTGGTATCTGTTTGCAGCTTGTTGATCAAAACCATCTGCGTCGCCGCCTGATTTTGCAATGAATCAATCCATGTCTTGCCGGTTTCGATATAGCGTTCCAGCGTCTGGGATTTGGCCAGCTTGACCTGTTCTTCCTGCACCATCTCGTTATAGCGGGAATTCAGTTCGGCCAGCTCGGTTTCCAGTTTGGTCCGCGCCGCTGCGTCCTGCTCGACCGCGATTTTATTCTCAAGCTCGATAATCTTCGGATCCATCGCCAAAATTTCGGCTCGCAGCGTTTCCAACTCGCCAACTGTTAGCTCGCGATCATCCAGCGTTTCGGTCAGGTTCGCGGAAACCTTGTCCTTTTGCACATTCAATTCCGCCAACTGCCCTTCCAGCAGCTTGACGATCACGTCCGATTTGGAAATCAGGTCTTGCACTTTTTCATCGACCGATGCCCCACGAATACGTTCCTGACGCATCGAATCCGCCTTGGCCTTGGAGAAGATACCGATAAAGGTCTCCATCCCCGTTTTGTTGCGCATTTCGTCGAAATCTTTGGAAAATCCTGCCGTGACATCGTCCAGACCCATGATCAGATCGGCAATATTGGCGTTCATCAGCTCGGTATGGGCATGAACATCCTCAAGCGTAGCGTTTTCAACATCAATGTTGATGCCTTTGTCCAGCTTGCTACGCGCCGCTTCAATGCGGCTGGTGATTTCTGAGATTTTGCTTTGTGCTGCTGCAACCTGTTCCTGGGATTCACGTATCTGGGCGTCAAAATCGGCCATTTTTGCTCCTTATGGATGAATGGATTGTGCCATATATGGGGTGTATTAAACCGTTTTTCAAAGCGGCCTTATTCAATTTCCACACTGTTATCCCCAAAAACCCGTTATTTATCAAGCCTCCAGACGTACCAACCGGGCCAGTAATTCGTTGGTGTTGCGCGCGCCGAACTTCTTTCGCAGGTTGGTGCGGTAGTCTTCAATCGTGCGCGGGGACAGCGACAGGCGGCGGGCGATCTCTTTGCTGGTCAAACCTTGGCTTAAAAACCCGACGACTTGGCGCTCGCGTTTGGTCAGGGCGGTGTCGGGGATTTGCTCGGGAATATGCGCGAAACTCAGGATCGTGCGGGCCAACGGGTCATCCGGTGTCAGTGTCACGGCGCGAAACCGGCACCAGAGCTGGCGACCATCCCGATGGCGCACCAGCCGTTCGTCCGAATAGCAACCGGATTCCTTTAGATGCGTCAGCCCGATATTCCTGATTTGCCGAAATTCACCATCGCTTTGATACAGCATCCGGAACGACTGCCCCAGCAGCGCCTTTTTGTCATAGCCCACCATCTGGCAAAATGTATCGTTGCAGGTGCGGATCACGCGATCCTCGGTCAGCACCAGCCCCATCGGCGCGCTGTCAAAGGCCAGCAGGGATAATTCGTCCAGTGTTTGCGCCATTACCGTGTTTTTACCGTATTGTGTGAATTCGTCCTTTTAATTGATACTCTTATTACCATCGGGCGCGCCAGCCTTGATATCAGGGGATACAGCATCAAAATGACGGATAACCCATCAATTTCGGATAAATTGCTAGCCGCAGTCGAGGATCGGCGCGAGGCGCTGATCAAATTGACCCAGCAACTGATCCGAATCCCCACGCTGAACCCGCCGGGGCAAAAGTATCGCGAGATTTGCACATTTCTGGCTGAACGTCTGGGCGAAAACGGGTTTGAGATAGAACTGATCCGCGCAGAAGGGGCGCTTGCCGACAGTGACGAGTACCCCCGCTGGAACATCATCGCGCGGCGCAAAGGCACCAGCGCAGGTGATTGCGTGCATTTCAACAGCCACCACGATGTGGTCGAGGTTGGCCACGGCTGGACCCGTGACCCCTTTGGCGGCGAATTGGACGATGGCAAGATTTACGGCCGTGGTGCCTGCGATATGAAAGGGGGCCTTGCAACCTCGATCATTGCCGTCGAAGCCTTTATCGCCACCTGCCCCGATTTCGCTGGCACCATCGAAATCAGCGCCACCGCGGACGAGGAATCCGGCGGCTATGGCGGTGTCGCCTATCTGGCCGAAAAAGGGTATTTCAACCCCGATCGCGTGCAACATGTCATTATTCCGGAACCATTGAACAAAGACCGCATCTGCCTTGGCCATCGTGGCGTCTGGTGGGCGGAAATCGAAACCAAGGGACGGATCGCGCATGGCTCGATGCCGTTCCTTGGGGATTGTGCCGTCCGGCACATGGGCGCGGTGCTGGAAGAAATGGAAACTTACCTCTTCCCCCTTTTGGCCAGCAAACACACCGACATGCCCGTGGTGCCGGACGGGGCAAAACAATCAACCCTAAACATCAATTCAATCCACGGCGGCGCATCTGAGCAGCCCGACGAATACACCGGCCTGCCCGCCCCTTGTGTGCCCGACCGGTGCCGCATCATCATTGACCGGCGCTTCCTGATCGAAGAAGACATCGACGTGGTCAAAAGCGAAGTGGCGCAGATGCTGGAGAAAATCAAAGCCGAACGTCCCGAATTCCAATACGACATCCGCGATCTGTTCGAGGTCCAACCCACCATGACTGCTGAAGATGCCCCCGTGGTGACAACCGTTGCCAAGGCGATTGAAACCGTAATGAACAAACGCCCCGAATACGTCGTGTCGCCGGGCACTTATGACCAAAAACACATCGACCGCATCGGCAAGTTGAAAAACTGCATCGCTTATGGTCCCGGCATTCTGGACCTTGCACACCAGCCCGACGAATGGATCAGTGTGCAGGATATGGTCGATAGCGGGCAGGTCATGGCTTTGGCCTTGGCAGAGCTGCTGTTGCCGCACTAAGCTAACAATAATGACATAGGGAGAATCATATGTTTAACCGCCTGAAAATAACCGTTGCAGCGCTTGCGCTGACAGCCGGCACCGCCTTTGCGGCGCAGGATTCGATTACTGTCGGTATGGTGCTTGAGCCGCCAAACCTTGATCCGACAGGAGGTGCAGCCGCCGCGATCGACGAAGTGGTATATGCCAATGTGTTCGAGGGTCTGACACGTTTTGGCCCCGATGGCTCGGTCAACCCCGCGCTGGCCGAAAGCTGGGATATTTCCGAGGATGGCCTGACATATACCTTCCATCTGCATGATGGGGTAAAATTCCACGACGGCACCGATATGAACGCCGATGACGTGGTGTTTTCCCTGAACCGCGCCCGCGCCGAGGATTCCACCAACGCGCAAAAGGCCCTGTTTGCCGGAATTGAAAGCGTCACCGCTGTTGATCCGCTGACCGTCGAGATCAAACTATCGGCGCCCAATGGCAGCTTCACCTTTAATATGGCATGGGGTGATGCCGTGATCGTTGGCGAAGAAAGCGTGGCCGACGAGGCAACCAATCCGGTCGGCACCGGCCCGTTCAAATTTGCCAACTGGGTGCAGGGCGACCGCGTCGATCTGGTGCGCAATGACGCCTATTGGGGCGATGCCCCCGCGCTGGCGTCCGCCACGTTCAAATTCATTTCCGACCCGAACGCAGCCTTTGCGGCGATGATGGCTGGCGATGTCGATGCCTTCCCGAACTTCCCTGCGCCCGAAACGCTGGACCAGTTCAAATCGGACCCGCGGTTCAAGGTGATTGTCGGCTCGACCGAAGGGGAAACCATTCTGGCAATGAACAATAAATCCGCACCGCTGGATAACGTAAAGGTGCGCGAGGCCATCGCCCACGCCATCAACCGTCAGGAAATCATTGACGGCGCGATGTTCGGCTATGGCACACCCATCGGCACCCACTTTGCGCCGCACAATCCTGCCTATGTGGACCTGACCAGCCTGTCCGCCTATGATCCAGAACTGTCCAAGAAACTGTTGGCCGAAGCCGGTCAAGAGGGGCTGAAACTGCGCCTGATGCTGCCCCCTCCGACATACGCACGGCGCGGCGGTGAAATCATCGCCTCGCAACTGCGGGCCGTCGGGATTGAAACCGAGATTTCCAATCTGGAATGGGCACAGTGGATTGAACAGGTGTTCAAAGGCAAGGATTTCGACCTGACCATCGTCAGCCACACAGAACCAATGGACATTAACATCTATGCGCGCCCCGACTACTACTTTCAGTATGACAGCGCGGATTTTCAGGCGTTGATGGACAAGCTGAACCTGACAACCGATCCGGCAGCGCGCAAAGCCATCCTTGGCGAAGCGCAAACCATGATTGCCAAGGATTACGTCAACGGTTTCCTGTTCCAGCTGGCCAAGACCGGCGTTGCCAATGCGAAAATTCAAGGGTTGTGGGAAAACTCCCCCACACAGGCGAACGACCTGACAGGGGTTAGCTGGACAGACTAATCCGGCTCCTAACCACAATATCAAAGGGCGCCTGAAACGGGCGCCCTTTTTGTTATCCGCTTGACAACGAGGGCCAATTTTTTGAACGCTACGGGCGTGTAAATATTATAAGGATTACCCCGATGCTCCGCCTTGTCCTTGCTGTCTTTCTGGCATCCCTTTCCAGCCCCGTATTGGCCCAATCCAGCCAGTGGTCCCTTCAGGCCGGCACCCTACCCGAAGGCTGGCAGATCGCGGGCGAAGGCGAGGACGCACCCATCTGGCAGGTCATAAATGACAACGGCACCCCCGTTCTGGCCATGACCAGCCAATCGGATTCCGGCCTGTTCGGGATGTTTGGCAGCGGCTTCAACGCCATCACCAACCAGAACATCCGCTTTCTGGACGGCACCATATCGGTCCGGTTCAAGGCCATTTCCGGCAACTCGGACCAAGGGGGCGGTATCATGTGGCGGGTTCAGGATGATGAAAACTACTACGTCGCCCGCTTTAATCCGCTCGAAGATAACTTTCGTTTCTACACCGTCAAAAACGGCCACCGCCGCGAGTTGGACAGCGCCAGCATTGCCCTAAGCGCGGGCTGGCACAAAATGACCATCACCCAGACCGGCGACCGGTTTCAGGGGGCGCTGGATGGGCAACCGTTGCTGGACTATAACGATGATACCTTTGCCAAAGCAGGCGGAGTCGGCCTGTGGACCAAGGCCGATGCGGTAACGTATTTCACTGATTTACAGGTTACACCGCGCTAAAACCGCCACAGCGCCGGCACAAACCGAAACGCATCGCCATCCCGCATCACATGACCCACCCCGGGGAACGGGAAGTGATAGCCCAGCACCGCAATCCGTTCATCCGCAGCCATGCCCAGCACCTTTTTGCGCGTGCCCGCCGCCATAGGCTGATCCTGATCCCGCGCCAAAAACCAGTCGGGGCGCGCAAAACTTGCGTTTGCATTGGTCAGGCAATCACCCAGCGCGATCAACGTCTTGCCACCACTTTCCAGCCGCACCGACATATGCCCCGGCGTGTGGCCCGGTGTGTGCATCATCGAAACCCCTGGCACCACCTCGTGCCGGTCCTGCGCCATGATCCATTCTACCCCGTCGGCATCGATTGAATTCACCGCCGCCAGCACAAACTGCTGACGGTCCTCGGGTACCTGATTAACCAGATCATCCTGCATCCAGTAATCATGCTCGATCTGGCCAAGGGTATAGGCGGCCTCGGGTATGATCGCCTCGTCAAAATCATCGCGGATGCCCAGAATGTGGTCAGGATGCGCGTGGGTCATCACCACATGGGTCACCCCTTGCGGATCAATCCCCGCAGCCTCCATATTCGCCATCAAACGGCCTGTGGTGTCAAAGAACCGGCTACCCGAGCCAACATCGACCAGCACCTTGGCATCACCGATTTCGATATACAGATGATTGGTGTGGGCATAGGCCTTGTCCGTTGGCAAAAAATGCGCCGCCATGAACGCCTGCACCTCGGCTGGATCGGCATTCACGCCAATCCCGCTGACCGGCGTTTCGAAATAGCCGTCCGAAATGATCGTCAAACGCGCGTCCCCGATGGAAAAGCGAAAATGCGCAGGGTTATCCCCCGTCGGCGGCCCCAGTTCGGCACGCGCACTTAGCGGGAACGCCATCGCGGGGGCCATCGCGGCCAGTTTCAGTAAATCACGTCGGGTGGGTTTCATCAGGGTCATCGCACGCCTCGTTTTCAGGGTTTGGCCTTTAGTCTACCGGCACCACCCCCGACAGCGCAACGATACATGTGAATATGTTTACCTTGCAAGCCAAGGGATATAGGACAAAGGGTAGAGCATCAAATTTCGGCCAAAGAACATCATCTTACGGTATTTTTAATCACCTGTTTTGACCTGATATTGTTGTAGGGGAGTTTTAAACCGCTATATAAATGTGATTAACGCGCCCGTAGTGGTGAAAACATGTGCAGGAATTATGAATGTCTGACGGGCCAACTGATAGCATTGGAACTACACAACAGTTTTCAAAACTCCGCCATATTGCACCTGTATTGCTGGGGATTACACTGTTCGCCATGGGGGCGTATGCGCTGCATCGTCTACTGAAACCCGTTCATATGGCCGATGTGATCCAACAAATCCGTATAACGCCATGGGGCACATTGACGGCTGCTTTGGGGGCCACCGCATTAGGGTATATTGCCCTGATTGGCTATGACTGGTCAGCCCTAAAATACCTTGGGAAAAAGCTACCGGCGCGTATCGTCGCGATGGGCGGTTTTTTGGGATACAGCTTTGGCAACACCATCGGGATCAGTATAATTTCCGGCGGTGCCGTGCGTTACAGGATCTATTCTGCCTTCGGGTTAAACGCCTTCGAGGTGGCCAGTGTTTCAACCTTTGTGGCGCTGGCATTCGGAGTTGGCATCACGATTATCGGCTTGGGCGCGCTGGCCTATCACCCCTATGCTTTAGGGGCAGTTTTGCCATGGGACCCCTCGTTAACCCGTCTGGTTTCGGGCGGAGGGGCCATTGGAATTATCGGTGTTCTGGGCTGGCTGTCCGTTACCGGGAAAACCCTGACAATACGCAAAACAGATATCGCCGCCCCCAGCCCCGGGATCCTATTGGGGCAACTGGCCTTTACACTGGTCGATACGGCAATGGCGGCCCTGACGTTATATGTGCTGCTTCCTGCGGGCGCGCCAGATTTTATGACTTTCCTGGCGATTTTTGCAGCAGCTGCAATGGCCGGGGTTCTTAGCCATGTTCCCGGTGGTGTCGGGGTTTTCGAAAGTGTGATCATTGCAAGCATGCCTATCGACGCCCCCCTGGAACAGGTGGCGGCCGCATTGCTACTGTACCGGCTGATCTACTATCTGGTGCCTTTTGTTCTGGCGTTGGTTTTTGTAGCCCTGAACGAGGCCCGACTGGCAGGCGGATTTATTGCTCGTCTACTGGGGGATGCCCCCGACCAAATGCGTCCAGTACTAAACACTATTACATCGATTGCCCCATCTGTTACCGGCACCACAACGCTTGGCCTTGGGGCTTACCTGCTGTTGATGGCGCTTCTTCCGGCAGCCAGACCCGACGAAATTGACCCGAATGATTTGCTCGCAGCAGTGTTGCTTGAGGGCGGCGCGCTGATGTCGGCGGCATTGGGGATCATTCTGATCCTGCTCTCGCAAGGTCTTATCCGCCGAATTTCCGGGGCTTTCTGGTTGACAGAAATTGCATTGTTGGCAGGTGCCGGCGCATCGCTGCTAAACGGACTGGATATTGAAAGTGCGATATTGCTGATTGTGTCAGCCGCAATCCTGTGGCCCTTCAAGCGTGAATTTTACCGCTCTGCCCAGATCACGCAGGGCCTTTTGTCGCCCGGCTGGTTTGCCCTAATTGCCGGCATTGCCATCGGCGTTGGAACCCTGTTCTTTTTCATGCACGAGGCAACGCCTT
>WFNH01000024.1 GCA_015488685.1 Marinosulfonomonas sp. | reverse complement strand
GTGCGTATATATTCTTCATGCCTTTTCATAGCCTTATGACAGTTAGTTGTCACTTAGCTAGGCATGACCCTTGCGGTAATCGCGTTCATCTCGGATCAGATGCTCCCAGAAACGCCGCTGCCAGACGCCACCATCCCCTTTACGGATTTTGCTTGGTGACCGTAGGGTGGGGTTCCACCCCACCACCTGTCCATCATTCCCGCCGTTGGTGGGGTAAAACCCCACCCTACAATCGGTCTTTACCGCCCGGGTGAACCGCGCCTTGATCGCACCCCACCGCGTGGAAAAATCCGCGTCCCCCTTGGGCAGCGTCCAGACCGCATGGATATGGTCCGGCAAAACCACTATTGCGTCACACACAAACGGCCGCTGCGCCATCGTGGCCGAAAATGCCGCCCGCAGGTCGTCAATCCGCTCGACCAGCAAATCCCCGCCCCGACGGGCAAGGTTCACGCTAAAGAAATAACTGGCTCCGGTCACACGGGCGCGGCGATAGTTTGACATGACCGCACCCTCGCACGGTCATGGTAAACAGCGGGTTAAAGTGCGCCCAACCGTGTGTGCTCTAAACCCCCAGACACCAGCGCATCACCGCCTTTTGCGCATGCAAGCGGTTCTCGGCCTCGTCAAAGATCACCGATTTTTCACCGTCCATCACTGATGATGTCACCTCTTCGTCCCGATGTGCGGGAAGGCAATGCATGAACAGGGCGTCATCCTTGGCCTGCTCCAACAGGTGGTCATTCACCTGATAGGGTTTCAACAGGTTATGGCGGCGCTGGCGGGTGGACTGGCTGTCATGCATCGAAACCCAGGTATCGGCCACCACCAGATCGGCCCCCTGCACCGCCTTTTCGGCGTCCCGCTCAATCACCACATTCACGCCCTTGCTGCGCGCCAAATCCACGAATTCCGGTTCGGGATCCAGCGAAGGCGGTCCGGCAAAGGTAAAGTCAAACCCGAACTGCCCCGCCGCATGCAGGAAAGAGGCACAGACATTGTTGCCATCTCCCGTCCAGACCACTTTCTTGCCCTTGATCGGGCCGTTGTGTTCCTCGAACGTCATCACATCCGCCATGATCTGGCAGGGGTGTGTGCGGTTGGTCAGCCCGTTGATCACCGGCACATCGGCGTATTCGGCCAGCTCCTGCAATACGGATTCCTCGAAGGTGCGGATCATGATCATATCGACGTAACGCGACAGAACCCGCGCGGTGTCGGCGATGCTTTCGCCGTGTCCCAACTGCATATCGGCACCCGACAGCACCAGCGTTTCACCGCCCATCTGCCGCACACCAACATCAAAGGAAACCCGCGTGCGCGTCGACGGTTTTTCGAAAATCAGCGCCACGATGTGGTTTTTCAGCGGCTGTTCGGCGTCCGGCGTGCCCTTGGGCAGGCCTTTACGCGCCTCTTTCATATCGCGGGCCTGATTGATCATGCCCCGCAAGGCGTCAGCGTCTGTCGTGTGAATATCTAGAAAATGGTTCATGATTTCAATCCTTTGGAAACTTCGCTTGCGGCCTTGTCCAGCCGTGCCACGCCTTGGGCAATATCTTCATCGGGAATGTTCAGCGCGGGCAACAGCCGCACCACATTATCCGCCGCCGGTACAATCAACACTTCGGCCCCGTAGGCCGCGTTGATCACATCCATGTTGGGCGCCTTGCATTTCAGACCCAGCATCAGGCCAGACCCGCGCACCGCTTCAAACACATCCGGGTGCGCCGCAACCAGCCCTTCCAGCGACTGGCGCAGATTGCCTGCCTTGCGGTTCACATCGGCCAGAAATTCGTCTGTTGCGACGATCCCCATCACCGCATTTCCCACCGCACAGGCCAGCGGATTGCCACCATAGGTCGAGCCATGCGTGCCCGCCGTCATGCCTGATGCGGCGTCCTCGGTAGCCAGCAGCGCACCCAGCGGAAAGCCCCCGCCGATGCCCTTGGCCACCAGCATGATGTCGGGCAAAACACCTGCCCATTCATGGGCAAACAACCTGCCGGTGCGCCCCATGCCGCACTGGATTTCGTCCAGCACCATCAGCGCGCCCACCTCGTCACAGGCATCGCGCAGCCCCTTCAGACAAGCATCCGGCAGCGGGCGAATGCCACCCTCGCCCTGCACAGGCTCGACAATCACCGCCGCCACGGTGTCATCCATTTCCGCCGCCAATGCCTCGTGATCGCCAAAAGGCAGATGCACGAAACCGGGCAGCAGCGGGCCAAAGCCTTTGGTCATTTTCTCGGAGCCAGCCGCCGCAATCCCTGCTGCCGAACGCCCATGGAACGAGCCTTCAAAGGCAATGATCTTGACCCGCTCGGGTTGGCCTTTTTCAAACCAGTATTTGCGCACCATCTTGATGGCCAATTCGCAAGCCTCGGTGCCGGAATTGGTGAAAAACGCGGTGTCGGCGAAGGTGGCGTCAACCAACTTGTCGGCCAGCGCCTGTTGCTGCGGAATTTCATAGAGGTTCGAGGTATGCCAAAGCGCCTGCGCCTGATCGGTCAGCGCGCCAACCAAGGCAGGGTGCGCATGACCCAGAACATTCACCGCGATGCCTGCGCCGAAATCTAGAAATCGGCGTCCGTCTGCCTCGGTCAACCAGCTCCCTTCGCCTTTGACGAAAGAAAGGGGTGCCCGGTTATAGGTCGGCAAAACAGAGGGTATCATGGCAAAGTTCCTTTAGAAGAAGCCCTTGGGTGGCGCAAAGCCGGGGGCATGTCAATATTTTAGGAAGTTGTGTGCCTGTGGCACGGGATTAAACGCGGCCCAGCGGGCCGAAAACGCTGCTTTAGCGTCGGCGTCGGTTGCACTGGGCGATATTCGGGCGTTTAATCATGGGGAACGTCTTAGCGAAGGATCATCCGCCTGTGAACCCCGAAAATCCCCTGCTGAAGGTTGGCAACCTGACCCGCCTGATGATCGGCCCCGTCAGTTTTGGCGTGGGCGCGGGGGAATGTGTCGCAATCACGGGGCCGTCGGGCACCGGCAAATCGGTGCTGCTGCGCGCGATTGTCGATCTGGACCCGAATGACGGACAGGTGCAGGCCGGTGATGTGATCCGCGCCGATGTGCCCGCACCCGACTGGCGCAAAACCGTTGCAATGCTGCCTGCCGAAAGCGGCTGGTGGCTGGATCATGTCGCCCCGCATTTTCAGGCACCGGACAAGATACGCGGCCAATTGCCCTTGGTGGGCCTGCCCGAATCCGCAATGGGCTGGGAGGTCGCGCGCCTCTCGACCGGTGAAAAACACCGGCTTGCCCTGCTGCGCTGTCTGGAGGGCAAACCCAAGGTGCTGCTGCTGGACGAACCCACGGCGGCACTGGACCACGACACCACCCTGCAAATCGAAGCCCTGCTGAAACAGCAACTGGACCTTGGCACAGCTATCCTGATCGTCACCCATGACGAGGCACAGGCCAAACGGCTGGCCCATCGCATCTTGCGCCTTGACGGCGGCCAGTTGCAGCAGGTGGCCGCATGAGCGGCTATATCGCCCTGACCTATACCGATCTGCTGCTGGCCTCGGTTTTTCTTGTGATCAACGGGCTGTTGTCACTGTGGCTGCACCTTGGTCTGGAACGCAAACTGGCCATTGCCGCCCTGCGCATGGTGGTGCAACTGATACTGGTCGGGCTGCTGCTGAAAAGCCTGTTTTCGATCCTCTCGCCATGGCTGACCCTGCTGGTCGCCACATCAATGGTGCTGTTTGCAGGCCGCGAGGTCTGGGCGCGGCAGGACCGCAAATTGCGCGGCCTCTGGGGCTTTGGCATCGGCACCGGCGCGATGGCCTTTGCCGGGGCGGGGATCACGGTGATTGCCCTGACCACGATGATCGGGTCCGACCCGTGGTGGACCCCACGCTTTGCCCTGCCGGTGCTGGGCATGGTGCTGGGCAACACGATGAACGGCATATCGCTGGCGCTGGACGCATTGCACACCGGTATCAGCCGCGAACGCGTGTCGATCGAGGCACAATTGCTGTTGGGCCAAACCCGCTGGAGCGCCCTGCGCCCTGTGCTGCGGCGCGCGCTACGCTCGGGCTTTATGCCGATCATCAATGCGATGGGGGCGGTTGGCATCGTCTCGCTGCCCGGCATGATGACGGGTCAAATCCTGTCCGGCGTAGACCCGACCGAAGCGGTGAAATACCAACTGCTGGTAATGTTCCTGATCGGCGGGGCAACCGGGCTGGGAGTGCTGGCGGCGACATTCGGTTCGGTCTGGCGGCTGACGGACGAGCGCGACCGACTGCGGCTGGAACGGCTGACCAAACCCAAAGACCCTACCTGATACCATGGCGCTTGTATCCTGCGCACGGGCCGTATAAAATGCCAGCAACAGAATTCTACCAGAGTGGTCGTTGGAACGGGGCAAGCCTGCCTGCGCCACGGCCATTTTCAGTTAAGGAAAACAGATGTCCTGGACAGACGACCGCGTTGCAACGCTGACCAAAATGTGGGGCGAAGGCCAATCCGCCAGCCAGATCGCCAAAGAACTGGGCGGCGTGACCCGTAATGCCGTGATCGGCAAGGTGCATCGCCTTGGCCTGTCCAACCGCGCCACCAGCGGCAACAAGGGTGGGGCCAAGCCGAAAGCCGCGGCAAAACCTGCCGCCGCCCGCGCCGCCAAACCGGCAGCCAAGGCCAAACCCAAAGCCGCGCCCGCCAATGCGGCGCCAAAACCTGTCCTGCCCCCACGCAAGGCAATCATTCCGGCCGGCCAACCCCTGCCGCCACAACCATCTGCCAACGAGATCAGCCCAGAAGCGCTGGCCACCGTGCGGGAAGTGGAAAAGAAGGCCAAAAAGATTTCCCTGATGGAACTAACCGAACGCACCTGCAAATGGCCGATCGGTGATCCGGCCACCGAGGAATTCTGGTTCTGCGGTCTGCCTTCGGAACCGGGCAAGCCCTATTGCGAAGCGCATGTTGGCGTTGCGTTCCAGCCCATGTCGGCCCGCCGCGATCGTCGGCGCTGATTTTTGCAGGCATTCAATAGAGATCACAAAACCCGCGGGAACGCACCCCGCGGGTTTTTTGCTGGGTATTCAGGATATTATTGATCCGAAAAAGGAACTACTGAACCGGTTTGGTGGTTCTTTTCAGAAGATATTTTAAGCAGTAATTTCAAATCATTACCAGCCATTCAGGTTGTGCAGATAGCCCTAATTATTCCCCAGCAAATTCAACAAACCCCGCTTGGCTTCTTCCTCCAGCTTGCGTTTTGCAGCATCCTCGACGCTTTCGCCGTCTTGCGTATCAACACCCAGCGCATCCTTTGCCCGCTGCTCTGCCGCTGCCCGTTCGGCATCCAGCCGCTCTTGCAAAGCGGCTTTCTCGGCGTCTAACCGCGCTTGTGCCGCCGCTTTCTCGGCGGCAATTTTGGCCTCCAACGCTGCCTTCTCGTCCGCAAGATTCTGGTCAATCAACCCCTTCAGGTCAGGCCGGAACTTCGGATTGGCCCATGTGCCGGTGATCAGCACCGGAACCGAAATCCCGCCGCTGCCATCCGCCGCCGCCAAAGCCACCGGATTAATCCGGTAATTCAACGTCTGTGTGCCGATCCCCACTTCGCCGGATCCATCCGCCCGTGCCAGAGGGGCCACAAAGGACAGATCATCATTATACAAAACCCCATCCTTCATTGTGAACGTGGCCCCAATCGAATTGAATACCGTCTTCTGCCCTTCGCCGCGATAAGACGCATCCAGATTGCGCAGCATTCCCGCCAGATCAAGACCCAGTATTTCCCCCTGCTCCAATGTAAACGATCCGTCACCTGACAGGCTGCGCATGATCGCGTCCACCGTATTGCCGACCCCCAGAAATTTAACCCGTAGATCACCAACAGCAATCAACCGCTCGTAATCCGCCAAATCCATCAGCAAAGGCTGCATCGCCATATGGGCGACCTTCAAATCCCCGCCCACCGAAAGCCCGCCGCGCCCGTTCATCACGAACTGCCCGCTGACAACGCCTTGATAAGCCTGCACCTTGTGCAATTTGAACACCGCGCGGGACCGGTCCAGTTTCACTGCCACGCTGGACGGGCCCAGTTTGACCGTACCCAGATCAATCGCATTGGCAACCAGCCCCACATCGGCATCTACTGTTGATAATGCACTAACGTCGATCACATCTTTGGGCCAGCCCGTAGAGGTCTCGATCGTTGCGCCGGTTTCATTATCCACACTCGCCGCCAGAACCGAGAAATCAAGTGCATCGGCCTTGAATTGGCCTTTCACAAACGGGCGCTCTTTGCCGGCGATGAACACATCCACAGCCCCCGTCAGCAGGTTTTGGTCCAGCCGGATCGAGCCATTGCGCAAATGCGCTGTGCCCTGCGCTGTATAGGTCACATCCCCCGACAGTCTGGCCGTGCGCCCCATGCCTTTAGGCAGGTCCGGTGCGTCCATTCCCATGACCCCGAACAGGGCCGCCATATCCGCCAGATCGGCGTCCACTTTGCCATCCGCCGCAAAGGGCGAAATCCCCGCCTTCCCGTCAAAGGCAATACTGCTACCACCGGTTTTGATCGATGTTTCAAGCGCACTTACGCCGCCATTGATAAACTTGCCGAAATTCGCAACCGTGGTGTCCAGTGATATGGGCTGACCGTGCATACGCATCGACAGCGATATATCCCCCTGCCCCGCAAAATCCGGCAGATGCAGGTCAATATCCAGATCGCTTAGCACCGTTTTTTCACCGCTGGCATGGTCGACATAGGTCAGCTTGCCGCCCTGCACCAAACCACGGCCCAGCGTAAACGCCGGAATTGCGCCGCCACCTGATGGCACCTCCGCAGGCGCAGCAGACACCCCAACCGGTGTCATCTCCCAATTCGCGCGTCCGTCTTTAGCGACTTCAAGCAGGATCGTCGGCGAAATCACCTCGACCTTCTTGATCTTCACATCCCCCCCGAATAGCGCCATCAGGTCCACCCCGATGCTCAGCCCCTCGGCGCGCAGCATCGGCTCCCCTCCGGCCCAATCTGCATTGGCAATGGTCACCGGACCCGTCCGGACCCCCAGCAGTGGGTAGATCGACGTGCGCACATCGCCGGTAATGTCCATCTGCCGACCCGTGGCCGCCTCAAACTGGTCTTCGGCGAATTTGGCAATCCTGTCGCCGGGCATGAACAGTAATGCCGTCACCCCCACGATAATCAGGATAAATACAACAAGGATAAACCGAAGGATCAGGCGCACAATAACTCTCCTGCGTTACAAGAACATGCTCTCAAACTAGGTGCCCGGTGCCGCGCGCTCAAGCCCTATTTGGCGTGCTGCTCGATATGGGTCAGCTGGTGCAGAATACGCTTCTTGACCGGCGGCAGGAAATTTCCAACCCGCAGCGCCACATCCCGCAACAGGCGGGCCGGAACCGATGTGTCGGTATACAGCTTCACCAGCGCATTGGTGCCATGATACAGCGGCAGCACCACCCGACGGTGCGCCGATTCATAGCGTTTCAAACCCGCCATTGCGCCGATATCGGTTAGATTGCGCGCGGCTTCCTCGATCTGGTCGGACAACAGCTTGGCCCCGCTTAAACCCAGATTGAACCCATGCGCGGTAACCGGATGCATCCCGACTGCCGCATCCCCCACCAGCGCGAAACGGGTGGTGACGAATTGCTTGGCCAGAACCCCGACCAGCGGATAGGGGTGGCGTTTGGTGACCAATGTCATCTTGCCCAGCTTGCCACCGAACCGTTGGGCGATATCCGCGGCAAAAGCCTCGGGCGCCATATTCAGAACCGCGTCGGCATTGGCCGTCGGCAGCGTCACAACCACAGAGGATTTATTGCCATACATCGGCAGGATCGCCAGCGTCTGGTCGTAAAAGAAACACTCGGTCGCAACATCTTCGTGGGGCAGTTCGTGCTCCATCTCGCAAACGATTACAACGCGGCCAAAATCCAGACTGCTTGCCGCGATCCCCATTTTGCGACGAGTGCTGGAAAACCGGCTGTCCGCCGCCACGACCAGTGCGGCCTTCAGCGTGGTGCCATCGGCCAGACCGACGGTGCCCTCGGTGGTGTTGGTGGCAACCGAAACCACCTCGCTTTCGCACAACAGGGTGATATTGGACTGATCCTTGACCGTTTCATAGGCCGACTGGCGGATCAGATGGTTCGGCACAATCCGCCCAAGATAATCGGCACCTGCCCCACGGCTGTCGAAATGCAGCGAAAACGGCGATTTGCCATTCACCACCTTGGCATCGCGAATGGTGCCCATCTGGTCCTCGGGGATATGCGCCCACATGCCCAGATCCTTCATCAGCTTTTCCGACGTATGCGTCAGCGCAATATCACGCCCGTCCTCGGGTGGATCGGCCAGCACTGCCTCGCTCTGCATCTCGACGATGGCGATCTGCAAACCGCTGCCCGACAGGGTGCGGGCAAGGGACAGGCCTGCGGGGCCTGCGCCGATAATAACGATGTCGAAATTGCGGGGGGCGGTCATCGGAAAGCATCCTTTGTGAAAGCGGTATCGAACGACAGTGCCAGACTCATATGGCGCTTGAAATGACGTATATCAACGGCAGACAGTTTTTTCCACCGCAACCGGACCGAAAAAAGGGACGCCACTCCTGCGCCCCTTTTACATATTTATAGCATCTAACCGATATTAGAACTTGCGCGTCCAACCTACTGACAGGCTGATCTGGTCCATATCGATTGTAGTGTTGGGACCAAGAGCGCTAGGGCCGGTAACCGAATTGTTAGGCGCATATTCAATCGCAAAATCAATCGCGTTATTTGCATTAAAGGCATAAGTTCCACCAACCGTCAGGTGATGGGTCACAACACCCGGTGCCAAAATGCCCAGACCAACATCCTCGGGGCCCACCGGGTTTTCCGAATAGGCATAACCCGCACGCCATGTCATCGTATCATTGGCTTTATATTCCAGACCCAGTTTTAGGATGTTGATATCGTCCCAACCGAATCCAGGACCTCCGGGTGTCCCGAAAGGCGGTGGGCCGACCGGGTTGGAAATGGCATCCACACCTGAATAAAAAATCCTCTGCACGTCCATCATTAGAGTCAGTTGCGAGCTTGGTTTGTAAGCCAGACCGGCTGTAATCGACCCTGGCACATCAAATTCGCCCCGATTTTCAAACAGGTTTGCATATTTATCAAATTTCGACATGTTCATCTTGGAGCTTGCCGATAGACCCAAACTCAACTGCGGCGAGGCCTCATATACGATACCTGCCCGCAAGCCACCGCCATAGGACCAGTCACGCCCCGATCCAAACGGTAACCCGTTTGCACGGAATGTCTGAACAACCAAAGTTGGCGAAATGCCCCAAGACAGATTTCCCGATTTCCCGGCATATGTCGCCGAGATAAACAACTGGCTCAGGTCAATGCCTGTCGGGCTTCCTGCACCAAACAAGGGTGCCGGAAAATCTGTATTCATCCCGCCATTACCATATACCGAAATGTTGAATACATTCCCGTTCGCCAAAGGCTTGTTGTAGGAAATGTTCGGTACCGGGAAATATTTTGAATTGCTTCTAAAATTCCCGCCCGCGCTGGCAATGCCACGATCCGGGCTGAAAATGTCCAGCCCCAGCTGAAACTCGTGTCCCACATTCGCAGCGTTGGCCGGGTTCAGCGTGGCCGACATGGCCTCGTACCCATAGGCCACACCCGTGCCCCCCATCGCCCGCTGGTTGGTGCTGAACCCCAGCGCGAACATCCCTTCGGTTGCCATCGCCGGTGTTGCCAAAATCATTGCTGTTGTAAGCGTAATCCCCAAACGGCTCACCGTTTGTCCTAGCTGTTTATTCAATTTCCTTCCTCCCTGAAATGCGGTCTCTTTTGCCCGACCGCGACATATTGCCACCCACAATTGAGCCTTGCCCCTGTTGAGTCAAATTCTTTTATCTAGATGTTAAGGAAATCTACGCAAAAGTTACCCATTCACCCTGTTTGGCGGGTATTTTAGGGCAAGAATGCTTAAAACACGGGCAATTTTATAATTTCTCGCCCTACGAACAACGACAATCACAACAGCGGGCGTACCGGTTTGCACCCTTGGCTTCCCTAATATTCGCTGTTTGTTTTTGCCGTTCGGATTTGGCTGTGATTACAACTGCAGCATAAAAAAGGGCACCTTCCAAGGTGCCCTCGTTCGCATATATGAAAACCCGTTTCAGAACTTGCGCGTCCAACCCAGCGAAACACTCAACTGGCTGGTATTAAGCTCGATTGCTTGCCCTCCAGTCGGACCATAGGCTGCATAAGTTGCTTTCGGGGAATACCCGACAGCAAAATCAAACGCGCTTTGGTCGTTATAGGCATAGCTGCCGCCAAACGTAATGTGATGTTCGGAAACCGCAGGCATAAGTATCCCCAGTGCATTATCAATAGTGCTGTTTCTTAGCGGGTTTTGTGAATGCGCATAGCCCGCACGCCATGTCATCCGGTCATTGGCTTTCCATTCCACGCCTAGCTTGACAACATCCACATCATCCCAGCCAAAGCCGCTTGCGTTAGCAGTGCCCAGGGGGGTTAAAAAATTGTAATGATTCGATAGCGCGTAAACGCCCGAATAGAAAACCCTCTGGTAATCCAGCATCACTTTGACATTCGGCTTCACATCCCAGGCGGCCCCGATCGTGACCGATGCCGGAATATCCAGACGGCCACCATCTGCCAGAAAGCCGGCATATTTATCCAATGCGCTCATTTTTGTCCGCGTCTGGGCGGACAGACCCAAACTCAGCACCGATGATGCATCCCACACAACACCCGCTTTCAACCCGATCCCGTAAGACCAATCATTTCCGTTATTCGTAAGTGCTGCTGGGTTAGACGAAAAAGGACCAAAAGCGCTAAGGCCCATCGCTGAAAACCGCTGCGCCACTATCGTTGGGGAAATACCCCAAGACAGGTTGCCGGTTTTACGCGCATAGGTCAGCGAAATCGACGTCTGGCTTAGGTCAAGTCCCGCATTCCCACCATTATAAACCCCGGGGGCTGCGTTATATCCGGTTTTCATCCTGCCACTGTTATAAATCGACACGTTAATAACCGCGCCATTGTTCAACGGGCGATTATACGAAAGATTAGGAAGCGCAGTCAGATTGCCATCACTCTGAAAACTCCCGGGAAGGGCAAAAATCGCCGGGTTCCCCGCAACATACCCCTGATCGGTGTTGGACAGGTTCACCCCAAGCTGCAACTGGTGCCCGACACTGGCCGCATTGGCCGGGTTCACAGCCGCCGACATCGCGTCATAGCCATAGGCAACACCCGCGCCCGCCATTGCCCGCTGGTTCGTGCTGTATCCAACGGGGGTCAACCCGCCTGCCATCAACGGCGTTGCCAAAATTGTAGTTGTAAAGATAACCGTTCCCAAGCGTCCAAACGCTTGTTTTGCCTTCTTATTCAATTGTCTATCTCCTGAAAAAATCTGTTATTAATCGTGGCGTAAAAAGTGCGGTACTAAAATAGTTCGCCCACTCTATCTGCCGCATTAAGACAGTCAATGTTATTTTCCGGTTGGTAAAATAATCTGTGTAAATGTTGTAAAACCGGCCAAATTTACGCCAAAGGCTTTTATCCCGATCAAAATGCAGTCAATAAGCAATCTATCGAAACGTATCAGGCCCACTCGACATGTCCCAGAACCCACCGTCCCTGCGCCCAGATCTGGCCCCCCGCGCCCTCATCACCGAACCCGCCCGTGACGGCCAGCCGCGCATCGGTATGGTGTCGCTTGGCTGTCCCAAGGCGCTGGTGGACAGCGAACGCATCCTGACCCGCCTGCGGGCCGAGGGTTACGCCATTTCTCCCGACTACACCGGCGCGGATGCGGTGATCGTCAACACTTGTGGCTTTCTGGATTCCGCCAAGGCCGAAAGCCTGGATGCCATCGGCGAAGCCCTGCGCGAAAACGGCCGTGTCATTGTCACCGGATGTCTGGGGGCCGAGCCTGATTACATTCGTGAACATCACCCGCAAATCCTTGCCGTCACCGGCCCGCACCAATACGAACAGGTGCTGGACGCAGTGCATGTGGCCGTGCCGCCGTCACCCGATCCCTATATCGATCTGCTGCCCGCCTCCGGCGTCACCCTGACCCCGCGCCACTACAGCTATCTGAAGATTTCCGAGGGCTGCAATCACGCCTGCAAATTCTGCATCATCCCCGACATGCGCGGCCGCCTTGCCTCGCGCCCCGCCCATGCCGTGATGCGCGAGGCCGAACGGCTGGTGGATGCCGGCGTCAAGGAACTGCTGGTAATCTCGCAGGATACATCGGCCTACGGGCTGGACCTGAAATATGCCGAGGAAAAGGGCCACCGCGCCCACATCACCGATCTGGCCCGCGATCTGGGCAGCCTTGGTGCGTGGGTGCGCCTGCACTACGTCTATCCCTACCCCCATGTGCGCGACTTGATCCCGCTGATGGCCGATGGCTTGATCCTGCCCTATCTGGACATCCCGTTCCAACACGCCCACCCCGACGTGATCAAACGCATGGCACGGCCTGCGACTGGAGCCAAAACGCTCGACGAAATCGCCGCATGGCGCAAGGTCTGCCCCGACATCACCCTGCGCTCGACCTTCATCGTCGGCTACCCCGGCGAAACCGAGGCCGAGTTCCAAACGCTATTGGACTGGATGGACGAAGCGCAACTGGACCGCGTCGGCTGCTTCCAATACGAAAACGTCCAAGGCGCGCGTTCCAATGCCCTGCCCGACCATGTGCCGGACGAGGTAAAGCAGGACCGCTGGGACCGGTTCATGATGAAAGCTCAAGCCATCTCCGAAGCCAAACTGGCCGCCAAAGTGGGCAAACGGCTCGAGGTAATCGTAGACGAGGTAGACGTCGATGCCGCCACCTGCCGCACCATGGCGGACGCGCCCGAGATCGACGGGAACCTGTTTATTGATGATGGGTTTGAGGGGTTGAAGGCGGGGGATATTGTGAGGGTCGAGGTGGACGAGGCGGGGGAGTATGATTTGTGGGGGAAGGTGGTTTTATGAATGCGGGGTGAAAATGGTGGGTTGAAACCCACCCTACACCACCGCAAGCCCGTAGGGTGGGGTTCACCCCACCACTAAACGACTCCCCATTTTGCAAAATGCCGGGCAGGGGCAAACGCCGCAATCCTCCACACCCCATGTCATCCCCGCGCACGCGGGGACCTCTCGCCGCAAACGCCACCCTAACCCCGACCCCCGCTTTCGTGCGGATAACACCCCAAAGACCACCTCACCCAATCGTCACCTGACAAGCCCGTTCCCCGCCGCTATGCTAAACCCCATGCGCATATTTCTCTCCCTCCTGCTGATCCTGCTCGCCCTGCCATCCTTTGCCAAAAACCGGCTGGCGCAGGAATCCTCACCCTATCTGCAACAGCACGCCGATAACCCCGTGGACTGGTATCCGTGGGGGCCGGAAGCGCTGGAAAAGGCGCAGGCCGAGGGGAAAATGATATTCCTGTCTATCGGTTACGCCTCTTGCCACTGGTGCCATGTGATGGAGGCCGAAAGCTTCGAGAACGAGGAAATCGCCGCCTATCTGAACGAACATTTCATCAGTATCAAAGTGGACCGCGAGCGGCGTCCCGATCTGGATGAACAGTTCATGTTGGTCACATCCGCCCTGACCGGCAGTTCCGGCTGGCCCAATTCCGTGTTCCTGACCCCCGACGCCGAACCCTTCTTTGCCGGCACCTACTTCCCGCCCGATGCTTTTCAGCAAACCCTTGAAACCATTGTGGACGTCTGGAAAACTGACAATGCCGCCCTGCGGTCCGAGGCCTTTACCATATCCCAGCGCCTGCGCGATTATCTGGACCAGACATCGGTTCTGGGCGATGTTACCGACGCCGATATAAACGCCGCGGCCACCGCAATGCTGGGCAATCTGGATGATTTCAACGGCGGTTTTGGAACAGCCCCGAAATTCCCGCGTGAAAACGTATTGCTGTTCCTGCTGGATCAGGCCGAACGCAGCGGCGATCCCGCCCTGATGCAGGCCGTCACCCTGACACTGGACGGGATGGTGCGGGGCGGCATTCATGATCACGTTGGCGGCGGGTTTCATCGCTATGCCACCGATCCCGAATGGAACATCCCGCATTTTGAAAAGATGCTGTATAATCAGGCGCTGATCGGCCGCCTTTTGCTGCACGCCTATTCCGCCACCGGCAATCCCGACTATGCCCGCGCCGCCACGCGCACGATGGATTACATCCTGCGTGACATGCGCAGTCCCGAAGGGGCCTTTTACGCTGCACAGGATGCGGATTCCATTAATGCCGACGGCAATGATCAGGAAGGCGCGTTTTACCTTTGGACGCAAGAGCAGATAGAGCAAGCCCTTGACCGCGAAGCCGCCGTTATCATTGATGTTTTCAATGTTGCCAAAGACGGGAATTTCGAAGGGGCAAATGTCCTTCACACAACCGACACCCCGCTAAAGGCGATATCCGATGTAAATGGAATGATCGCCCAACGCGCGTTTGACGGTCTGCTGGGTATGCTGAATAACGCCCGCAACAAACGTAACAAACCGCTGACCGACAAAAAGATTGTTTTGCCATGGAATGCCGAGATGATCATTACTCTGGCCGAAGCCAGCCGGGTTCTGAACCGGACGGATTACGGCGATGCTGCTGTTCTGGCGGCGGAATTCATGCTGCAAAACATGTGGCCGGATGACGGGCTGAAACGCATCTGGTATCAGGGGGCTGCCAATACCGATGCCCATCTTGTCGACTATGCCGCCCTTGGCCGTGCCCTGCTGGCGCTGGACGATTACCTTGGCGGGGCGGATTCCGACTGGTTAGGGATGGCCGACAGGCTGGCCGACGATATGCAAACCCTGTTTGCCGACGACGGGCAAGCGATGCGGATGAATGCACAAACTGTCGGGCTTGGCCCCATGCGCCCGCTGGACGATAACGAAATCGCGTCCGGAAACGCACAGGCGCTGGAATTGCTGGCGGGGCTTGATCGCCGCCTTGCACGCACCGGCGAGGCCGCACCTAAACTGGCAGCGGCCCTTGCCGTTGACGCAATCAATGCGCCGGATCAACGGGCGGCTATGCTGGTTGCCATTGAAACACAACGCAACGGTATGACCGGTGCCATGCAGGTGTCAAACGGTGGTGCTGTGCGGGTGTTTGCATCGCTTGACCCAGAAGGCAAGCAATTGCTGTTAAGCGTTGAACCGCGCGAGGGTTGGCATATCAACGCGCATGAACCGCTTGAGGATTACCTGATCGGCATGGAACTGGCCGTATCGGAAACACCTGTCGCCCTTACCGCCTATCCCAAGGCCGAAATCAAGGAACTGGGGTTCAGTAAAAAACCTTTGTCTCTGTATGACTCGTCCTTTGTAATGGCCGCCCCGATCGCGCAAACCGGCGAAAACCCCGTCACCGTCCGCCTGACCTTGCAGGCCTGCAATGACGAGGTATGCCTGCCCCCCGACGACATGCTGTTTCGGGTCTGGCCCTAACGGCGCAACTGTTCCAGATAGTATTTCACGCAGGTTTTCACATGGCGAAATCTGTCCCCGCCCAATTTCACCCCGCCGTACCAGCGGGTCACAACGATGATGTGGTTTTGTAGCCCCTCGCGCTCCAGCATCCGCAAGATCACCATCCCCGCGCCGCTTTCACCATCGTCATTCTTGACCGGCCCGCCGGGCAATAGAACCGCCCATGTGTTATGCGTTGCGCGGGCGTATTTCTTGCCGCGTTTCAGTGCCTTGATAAACGCCTTGGCGGCTGCGAGATCAGCAACAGGGCCACCGCATACAGCATATTTGGACCCCTTGTCGCTGACCACATTTTCGAATTGCAGCACGCCTAGACCACCGTTGCCCCGAACAGATAACCAACACCAGCCGTTGCCGCCATCGCCAGCGCGCCCCACAAGGTAACACGGATAACCGCACGTAAAACCGGTGCGCCACCGGTGCGGGCAGACAATGCACCCAACCCCGCCAATGCCACCAGTGACACACCTGTCGAAACTTCGGTAATCTGGCCAAAAGGCGCCAGTAAAACCGACGCAACAGGCAGTGCAGCCCCCGCCGTAAACGCCGCCGCCGAGGCCAGCCCCGCCTGTATCGGCCGTGCGGTGATAACATGCGAAATTCCCAATTCGTCGCGGGCATGGGCCCCCAGCGCATCATGTTCCATCAATTGCACAGCAACTTCGTCGGCCAAGTCGGCGGTCAGACCGCGATCGACATAGATCTGCGCCAACTCGCGGCGCTCGAACTCCGGTTGCGCCTCAAGACCGCGTGCTTCGCGGGCCAAATCACTTTTCTCGGCATCAGCTTGCGAACTGACCGATACATATTCTCCTGCTGCCATCGACATGGCACCTGCCACCAGACCAGCCACACCAGCCAGCAGCACATCCGGCTGCCCGGCCCCCGCGCTGGCCACACCGGCAATCAAACTGGCGGTTGACACGATACCGTCATTGGCCCCCAGAACAGCCGCGCGCAACCAACCGATGCGGTCCACATAGTGACGTTCCAGATGGGTCCATTCCATAGAGTGTTTACTTTCGGTTTTTCGTTTACAGCTTGGCTACCGTGCGGCGCACCACTTCAAGACGCTTTGCATTGGGGGGGTGCGATCCCAGATACTTGTTGCCGGGATCGGGAATGCGCCGGAAATACTGCGCGCCCCTTAACGGATCATAACCCGCATGGGCAGTTATGATTGTGCCCAATGCATCGGCCTCAAGCTCGTATTGTTTTGAGTATTTACGAATTCCAATAAATGCACTGCGCCGCTCTGCCTTTTTAATTGTTTCGGCATCGGCCCCTTTGACAGCGGCCTGAAGCCCCCCGACCAAAAAGCCCTCGAGGGCACTATCACGGGTTTTCGATATGTGCTCCAGAATATGATGTGCAACTTCATGCCCCATAACGAATGCAAGTTCGTCCCGATTTCGGGCTTCATTGATCAATGCACGGGTAAAGACAATGATCGGGTGGCCTTTGTCGTCCAACGCCTGAAACGCATTTGCAGGTTGTCCTTTGCGGGTATCAATAAGAATTTTGAAATCGCATTTGGCCTTGAAAGACCGGCGGCGGCATTCTTGACGAGAAACAGATTCCATCCGTTTCACAACGGTCAGAAAATCCTGAATGTTTTCATTTTTGCTGGCAGCAAAAGCCGAGACCGGCACGGGCGGCGGGGTCGTCGGTTTTTCATCCGGCTTATCAGTTGTGGTGCCAACACATCCGTTAAGGACCAGCGCGGCAACCAGCATCACTACTCTGCGCATATTTTCCTGCCTCTTGTCAAAACTGGTAACCTGTTTATCAAAAATACGGTCAATGGCCACCCCCGCAAGTCCGGATCATGGTTTCAATATGGGCCTGACCGCAAGTCTTGATTTACAAAACCCAACCAACCATTGCGCAATGGCCCAACCAATCCCCCCTCAAAACCGGGTGAATACTGAAATTCCAGGCACATATCACGTCACCTTGAATACCTTATCCCGCGAGGTTGCCCCACGGGCCAGGGTCAACCGCGATTTTGGCACCCCCAATGCACGCGCCAGAAGTTTGGTCACCTCTTTGGTGGCCTTTCCACCTTCGGGCACAGTCGTGACATAAACACGAATATTGCCGTCCTCGTATGTGATCCGGTTACGCGAAGCCTTGGGTGTAACCCTTACCGCGATTTCGGCACCGTCTTTGGCCAATTCCGAGAGTGCGCCTTTGTCCATACCGTAGTTCCTTTGCTGTGCAGAACATAGTTTAGCACTTTTGCCCATGGTTTCACTATCATTGGAAACGACCAAAGCTTGCCGGCGTATTCTATCTGCGAACAGGGGCCGACATCTGGTACATCCGGTAGACAGCAATTGCATTGTTCACAGCATCACCTGCCTTGTTAATACGCAAGGGGCCGAATTTGTTTCGCCCGACCTGATAGGTAATTGACACGGGATCGGCACTGTCTGCGGTTTCAAAAACAGTCCGCACCGCCACGCCATGCGCCCGAAAAGCCCGCAAAATAACATTGGCCAATTCGCGCTGGCTAAAAGATTTTTGTCGCCTTTCGGTCCAGCGCACATGCGCGACGATTTCAACAGCCACCGCCTCGCCCCGATAAATCGCTTCGTCATTCAGGGTTCTGGCAAGCGGGCGCAGGGTGGGGTTTTTTGTCAGCATATAGGCCACAACCATTGTGGTTGCGGGCAAAGCAATCACAAGGATGATCGCAATCAGGATCGAGCTGTTCTTGATTTCCATAACACCCCGACCCTAGGCCGCATGGGTTGCTATTTGGTGAACGGGCTTTGGAAATCCGCGGCCATGCGCAACTCGCGCAAGGGGCGGACGCGCTGAATGGAATCCTGATACAGCGGATGTGCCTTATAGGCCGCCAGCGCAGCTTCATCCGCAAATTCGCCATAAACCACCACGTCGACCGCATCCGACAAATCATCAGAATGCAGGTTCGGTTCAACTTCCAGTCGGGTGGCGTGGGGGATATCCCGCAGGATCCGCAGACCCGCCAGAATATCCCCGATGTCGTCTTTGTTCTTTGCACTAAAGAACACGATGTGACGTATCATTGAGGGCCTCAATGCTGTGTGGATTAACGAGGGGCGCGGTTACTCCCGCACCAGTTTCTCGTAATCCGCAGCGATGTCGCGCGCAAGGGCCCCGACCTCGAAATGATAGTCCCCGATCTGCCCCACCGGCGTAACCTCGGCCGCGGTGCCGGTCAGCCAGCATTGTTCGAACCCTTCCAGTTCCTCGGGCATGATATGGCGCTCGTGCACCTTGATGCCTTTTTCCTGCAACATGCCGATCACCGTCTGGCGTGTGATCCCGTTCAGGAAACAGTCAGGCTTGGGCGTATGCACTTCGCCATCCTTGACGAAAAAGATATTCGCACCCGTGGCTTCGGCCACATAACCGCGATAGTCGAACATCATCGCATCCGAACAGCCCTTCGCCTCGGCCGCGTGTTTGGACATGGTGCAGATCATATACAGACCGGCCGCTTTGGCCGCGCAGGGGATGGTTTCGGGGCTGGGGCGTTTCCATTTGGAAATGTCCAGTTTAGCGCCCTTGGTTTTGGCGTCGCCATAATAAGCCCCCCATTCCCACGCAGCAATCGCCAGATGGACAGGATTGCGTGCGGACGCGACACCCATATCTTCGCCAGCGCCACGCCATGCGATGGCCCTGATATAGGCGTCTTTCAGACGCGAGGCACGTAGAACCTGTTCCTTGACCTTTTCGATTTCATCCACGCTCCACTGGATTTCGAAATCAATCAGTTTTGCCGAGCGATGCAACCGCTCTGTATGCTCGCGGCTTTTGAAAATTTTGCCGTTGTAAGCGCGTTCGCCTTCAAACACGCTGGAGGCATAGTGCATCGCATGGGTCAGGATATGCACCTTGGCATCGCGCCAGCGGGTCATCATCCCGTCCATCCAGATGGTTCCGTCGCGGTCATCATATGCGCCTGACATTGGGTCATCCTTTCCGATCATCGCCGATCTTTGGTCAGTAGTTTTTCATATGTTGCGCAAAATAGGTCCGAATGGGGCGTAATATTGCGCAAAATCTGCCGATTGTTACGAATTGATTCTTGGAATGTCAACAACACTGACGTAAAATCAGGCAAACCGAAAGAAAACGTGATTAGGGGGTATTATGGCGCAAGATGCAAGATCGGGGGGCGAGGCACTGCTGTTCCTGACCGACGAACAATTGCGCAAGGGGATCGAGGCGATGTTCTTTGCCTATCGCGGATTCACCGCCGATCCGGACCGGATATTGCAGCAATACGGGTACGGGCGGGCGCACCATCGCGCGGTGCATTTCATCCACCGCAGCCCCGGCACCACGGTCAATAACCTGCTGGGAATTCTGGGGGTGACCAAACAATCGCTGAACCGTGTGTTGCGCACCCTGATCGAGGACGGTCTGGTCGAAAGCCGCGTTGGCACCCGCGACAAACGCGAACGCCACCTGTTTCTGACCGAGGCAGGAATAGCGCTGGAACGCGAACTATCCGACGCCCAACGCAAGCGTATGCGCGATGCCTATCGTGCGGTCGGGCCGGATGCAGTGGCCGGATTTCGTAAAGTGCTTGAGGCAATGATGGAGCCGGAGTACCGTCGCTACTTCAAATCCTTAAAGGAGGGTGAGTGATGAACGACACCCCCGAAGCGCACCTGCTGATCATTGATGATGACGAACGCATTCGCGGGCTGTTGCAAAAATTCCTGATCCGTCACGGGTTCTGGGTGACCGCCGCGCGGGACGCCGAACATGCGCGCCGCATCCTGTCGGGGCTGGAATTCGACATGATCGTGATGGATGTGATGATGCCGGGCGAGGACGGCATCAGCCTGACCCGCAGCCTGCGCGACGAAGGCGTCACCACCCCCATCCTGTTGCTGACTGCCAAAGGCGAAACCGAGGACCGGATTGCGGGGCTTGAGGCTGGTGCGGATGACTATCTAGCCAAACCGTTCGAGCCCAAAGAACTGCTGCTGCGCCTGAACGCCATCCTGCGGCGGATGCCGGCGGACACCTTGGCCGATCAGGGGCCAAAGATGCTGCATCTGGGGCCGGTACGTTACAATGTGGAGCGCGGCGAGATGTGGCGCGGTGAGGAACTGGTGCGCTTGACATCGACCGAAAGCGCCTTGATGAAAATCTTTGCCAGCTGCCCGAATGAACCCGTCAGCCGCGCCAAACTGGTCGAGGATCTGGGGCGCGATACCGGACAGGCACAGGAACGCGCTGTAGACGTGCAGATCACACGTTTGCGCCGCAAGATCGAAACAGATCCCAAACAGCCCCGTTACCTGCAAACCGTGCGCGGCGAGGGGTATATGTTGGCACCGGAATAGCCGCCATAGTTTCGGTCAGATTTGACACCAGCAACAAGATAGGTTGGGAATTCGCCCTGATCATACAGCACAACGTGTTCTTTATGCCCGTCGCTGGTCAAGTTGGCTGCAACAACTGAAGGCATAAGACGGTTCAAACATAGCTGGGGAACCTTCACCTATTGCGAAAGCGGCTCACACTCTTCTGGGAACGATTGAACCCAGACATCAATAGGAACAACCTTAACATCAATCTCTGAAACGCCGATGTCCGTCACCCCTTTAGCCCTCTGACCGGATTCAATATGTCCGGACAGCAAATCCCCTTTGCAGATATGAATCGTTTCTGTGCCGGCATCGAACCAGTCATAAGAAAATCCGGCCAATACGAACACACCATTATGCGGTGCAATCGTCAGGCTTTGGGTCCAAGATTTTCGCGGTTTTAGCCGATCGATCGAAAACACCTCCAAAACGCCATTTTTATCAACAAACAGCTGTGGTTTTTCACCTTCACCACCAACCCAGACCAAAGATTTGGCAATCACATCCTGCTTTAGCGAACCATCGGGCTGGCCCAATAATATCGTAAGATCAGCGGTCCCGCCTTCCGGTGTTTCAGTCAGTCTGGCCTGATCCGGCAAGCCATCGCCATTCAGATCAGTATCCAGAGATACAGCAAAATCTTGGGCCAGTGATGCGGTGGGCACGAGCAACAAGAACAAAATGATAAAACGCATTTGGAAAATCCAGTTTGGTAATGTTTTCAGCTTTGCCTTTATTCCCCCTACTTCGGTCAATGGCCACCAATTTTTTCGCCTACCTGACAGCACGGTATAAATTATCTACTGATCCAAATAAAAATGCCGCCCCGAGGACAGGGGGCGGCATTTGATAGATCGAATAGCGACGCTGTTACGCGGCCATATCGATTCCTGTGATTTCGGCTTTGCTCACCAGTTCCTGAACAAATTCGTTCGCAGCACTGGCCCACGCGGCCTTCTCCAGCATTTCGCCGATCTGCTCTTTGACCTGATCAAAGGGCAGCACATCGCCCACAGCCTTGGCATCCAGACGCAGGATGTGGATGCCGTATCGGGATTTGACAGGCTCGGGATTGATCACGCCCGGCTCCATCGCATCCATTGCGGCCTCGAATTCCGGCACGGTATCGCCGGTGACGATCTGGCCCAACTGCCCACCCGCATCACGCGACGGGCAATCGCTCAGTTCTTTAGCCAGTGACGTGAAATCCTTGGGGTTGCTCCGCAACGTGGCAAGGGCCGCTTCGGCCTTTTGCAAGGCCTCGGCCCATGCCTTGGTATCGGTCGGATCAGCGGCAAACAGGATGTGCGAGGGCTCGTATAAAGTAGGCGCGCGGAACATATCGGGCTGCGCATCATAAACCTTGCGGGTGTCCTCGTCGTTTGGCACCTTGGGGGTCACCGCCAGATCCAGCAATTCGCGGATCAGCGATTCATCTTCGGTTTCAAACTTGCCGGGGTCCAGTTCCTTGGGCTGCGGTTGCAGGTCACGCTTGCGCGCCTCTTGCAACAGCAACTCGCGGATCACCAGCGCCCGGGCACCGTCACGCCAAGCCCAGCCGGGCTTGTCCTTGGGGGCCTCGTGGTTCTGGGCCTCTGCCGCGATATCCGCGGCAGAGATTTCCTGTCCGTTCACGAAAACATCCGGGAACAGGGGTTTGCGCTCGGTGCTCATTTCGCTGCTTTCCGGCGCGAACGCACAATCTGGTACCCTTTGCGCAGCGGTGTCACATAGCGCACGGGAACCGAGAGCATGTGAACCAACCGTGTGAAGGGGAACAGCAGGAAGATGGTCAGACCAAGCAGGATATGTATCTTGAAGATGATTGACGCATCCTGAATATAGCTGGCTGCATTACCATCAAAGTAGAAGATACCCTGCGCCCACGACATCAGCTTGACCATTTCCGTGCCATCCAGATGCTGCATGGAAACAAAGATCGTGCTGACCCCCAATACCAGTTGCAACAGCAACAGGATCAGGATGCCTGTGTCGGCAAGGCTGGAATTCTTGGCGATCCGCGGATCGCCAAGACGGCGCATCAGCAGCATCGTGCCACCGACCAGCGCCATGATACCGGCCATACCACCCGCGGTCATCGCAAGGATTTGCTTGGCCTCGTGGCTGATGCCAAGCGCATTGAAAATCCAGATCGGTGTAAGCAGACCCACCAGATGGCCAGCAAAGATGATCAACACACCCACATGGAACAAAACCGAGCCGACAATCAGCTGTTTGCGGCGCAATAGCTGGCTTGAGGAGGATTTCCATGTGAAAGGGTCACGTTCATATCGTGCGATCGAGCCGATAAACAGCACCGTTAGCGCAATATAGGGGTAAGTTCCGAACAGAAATTGGTTCATTATTCTGTCTCCTTATTCTGCCGCTGCGGGCGCGGTTTCAGGGGGGGCATTCCGGGGCGTGTCCATCTGGGCCAGCATATCGCGGACCTGCGGACAACCGGCGTTCGGATCGGGGGCAAAAGTGACTTCACTTTCTTCCCAGACCTCGTCCAGGGCTTCCAGATCGTTTGGATCGTCTTCCTTTACGGCCAACAATTCGGCAACAATTGCCTGATCAGCAACCTCGCCGGAAATGTGCAGGAGGGCGGCAAAGGCCGGCGCATAAATGCTTTCGCGTCGTGTGAGACGTGTGCGAAGCACTTCCAGTATATGCGCGGCATCGGCCAGCACCTCCCGCGCCTCGTCAATGGGACGCATTGCGAGGAATTCCAGCAGCACAGGAATATGGTCGGGCAGTTCGGTTGACGCGGGTTCAAACCCGGCCGCCCGATAGTTTTCAACCAGATCGACCATCGCCGGGCCCCTGTCACGGCTGTCGCCGTGGACATGCTCGAACAGGTTCAAGCTGAGGCTGCGCGAGCGGTCAAACAGCCCGACATATGTTTCCTGCAGATCATAGATATCACTGGTGGCGATTTCGTTAATCAGCACGGATAGATCATTGATCAGGTCGGCGGTAAGCAGGTCACCCTGCCCCAACGCCTCGATCAACTCGGCCTTTGCGGCCTGTAGCTCTTCTGTCGGATAGCTCAGAAGCGCTGATATCGCTTTCAGAGGCATGTGCATCTAAAATACCTCCCGTGCGGCGGCGGGCATCGGCGGAATAGAAAAGCCTTTGTCCTTTTTCTTGCCGCCGAACATGCTGCCTGTGCTGATCCCCGAGGAACAGCCGTTGCAGTCGGTAAAGCCCTGACCGGTGCGGATTTCCATGCCATCCTCGACCTTTTCACGGTGCGTTGTCGGCACCACAAAGCGGTCTTCGTAATTGGCAATCGACATGATATGGAACATATCCTCGATCAGTTCAGGCGTCAGGCCGACACGTTCGGCAATGCCTTCGTCAATCACACCGTCGATGGTTTTGCTGCGCATATAGGCGCGCATGGCCAGCATCCGTTCCAGTGCTGTGACCACGGGGGCCTCGTCACCAGCGGTTAGCATGTTGGCCAAGTAGCGCACCGGAATACGTAGTGATTTTACATCCGGCATATCGCGGTCCAGCCCGATTGCGCCGGCTTCGGCGGCATTCTGGATGGGCGACAGTGGCGGGATGTACCAGACCATCGGCAGGGTGCGGTATTCGGGGTGCAGCGGGAAGGCGATTTTCCAGTCCATCGCCATCTTGTAGACGGGTGATTTTTTGGCCGCGCTGATCCAGTCCTGCGGCACACCATCGGCCAGTGCCTGCGCTTCGACAGCGGGGTCATTGGGGTCAAGGAACATATCCAGCTGCGCTTGATACAGATCTTTTTCGCTTGGCGTGTTTGCCATTTCCTCGATCCGGTCGGCGTCATACAGGATCACACCCAGATAGCGGATGCGGCCCACGCAGGTTTCCGAGCAAACGGTCGGCATGCCTGACTCAATCCGCGGATAGCAGAAGGTGCATTTCTCGGATTTGCCGCTTTCCCAGTTGTAGTAGACCTTTTTGTAAGGGCAACCGGACACACACATCCGCCAACCGCGACATTTTTCCTGATCGATCAGAACGATGCCGTCTTCTTCACGCTTGTAGATCGCGCCCGACGGGCAGGATGCAGCACAAGCGGGGTTCAGACAGTGTTCGCAAAGACGCGGCAAATACATCATGAATGTATTTTCGTATTCGCCGTAGATTTCCTTTTGAACACCTTCAAAGTTATAGTCCTTGGACCGTTTGGAGAATTCACCCCCCAGAATTTCCTCCCAGTTGGGACCACCGACAATCTTTTCCATCCGCTCGCCTGTGATCACCGAACGCGGACGCGCGGTGGGGAAGGCGGGCATGTCAGGGGCCGATTTCAGGTGGTCATAGTCAAAGGTGAACGGCTCGTAATAGTCGTCAATCTCGGGCAGATCGGGGTTGCCAAAGATTTTCGCCAGAATGCGCCATTTGCTGCCCTGCTTGGGATGCAGTTTGCCGCGTTTGGAGCGTTCCCAGCCCCCATTCCATTTGGCTTGATTTTCCCAGTCTTTGGGGTAACCGATGCCGGGTTTGGTTTCGACGTTGTTGAACCAGGCGTATTCTACACCTTCACGACTGGTCCAGACGTTTTTACAGGTCACCGAACAGGTGTGACACCCGATACATTTATCAAGGTTCAGCACCATGCCTATTTGTGCGCGGATTTTCATTCTGCTGCCTCCGTAGATGTGACAGGGGTGTCAAGCCAGTCGATTTTCTTCATTTTGCGAACGATCACGAATTCGTCGCGGTTTGAGCCAACCGTACCATAGTAGTTGAAGCCATAGGATTGCTGGGCATAGCCGCCAATCATATGGGTCGGTTTCACCGTGACACGGGTGACCGAGTTGTGGATACCACCCCGAATGCCGGTCTTTTCCGACCCCGGTGTATTCACGATCTTTTCCTGAGCGTGATACATATAGATGGTGCCTTGCTTCATCCGCTGGGACACAACAACACGCGCCGTTAGGGCACCGTTGGCGTTGTATGCCTCGACCCAGTCGTTATCGACCAGACCGGCGGTTTTGGCGTCCACTTCGGAAATCCAGACCACAGGGCCACCACGGTTCAGCGTCAGCATGTGCAGGTTGTCCGAATAGGTCGAGTGGATACCCCATTTCTGGTGCGGCGTAATAAAGTTCAACACCACATGCGGCTGGCCTTCTTCGGTGTTGAAGTCACCTTCGATGGTTTTCATGTCCACAGGCGGACGGTAAGCACAGAAGCCTTCACCAAATGCCAGCATCCATTCGTGATCCTGATAGAGCTGCTGACGACCTGTCAGCGTGCGCCACGGGATCAACTCGTGAACGTTGGTATAACCGGCATTATAGGACACATGCTCGCTTTCGATCCCCGACCATGTGGGCGAGGAAATAATCTTGCGGGGTTGGGCCGCAATATCGCGGAAGCGGATTTTTTCATCCTCTTTGGTTTCGGCCAGATGCGCATGTTCGCGGCCGGTGGCCTCGCTCAATGCGTTCCATGCTTTCACCGCCACTTCACCATTGGTTTCAGGGGCCAGCATCAGGATCATTTCAGCGGCGTCAATTGCAGTATCCAGCTTGGGCATACCTTTGGATACGCCGTCTTCCAGAACCACACCGTTCAGATCACGCAGATGCTGCACTTCAACCTTGGTATCCCAGCCGATGCCTTTGCCGCCATTACCCAGTTTGTCCAGTAGCGGACCAACCGAAGTATATTTGGCATAGATTTGCGAGAAATCCCGCTCCACTTCGATATATTTTGGTGCGGTTTTGCCGGGGATCAGATCACATTCGCCTTTCTTCCAGTCCCGCACGCGGTCCTGTGCCACTTCCATCGGGCTGTCATGCTGCAACGGCAATTGCACAACATCGGTTTCCACGTCCAGAATTTCCGGCGCGATCTCACTGACCGATTTTGCAATGCCTTTGAAGATTTCCCAATCCGTGCGGCTTTCATACGCCGGATCAACCGCCGCCTGAAGCGGGTGGATGAACGGGTGCATGTCGGATGTGTTCATGTCGTCCTTTTCATACCAGGACGCGGTTGGCAGAACGATATCCGAATAAACTGCCGTGGTGGACATACGGAAGTCGATGGTCACCAGCAGGTCAAGTTTGCCTTTGGGCGCTTCTTCGTGCCATTTGGCTTCTTTTGGCATCCGGCCACCTTCTTCACCCAGATCCTTGCCCATCACACCATGATCGGTGCCCAGCAGGTGCTTGATGAAATACTCGTGGCCCTTACCGGATGCACCCAGCAGGTTTGAACGCCAGACAAACAGGTTGCGCGGCCAGTTCTCCGGCGCATCTGGATCCTCGCAGGACATTTCCAGTTTGCCGGCCTTCAACTGTTCCGCCACATAGTCGGCAACGGGTTTACCGGCCTTCTTAGCGGCTTTACCAACCTCAAGCGGGTTGGTTTTCAGCTGTGGTGCCGAAGGCAGCCAGCCCATGCGTTCAGCGCGGATGTTGTAATCAATCAGGCTGGCGTCCCAATCACCTTCGGGTGCGGTGGGGGACAGGATTTCGTTCACATCCAGTTGCTCGTAACGCCATTGGTCGGTGTGGGCATAAAATGCCGATGTTCCGTTCATATGGCGCGGCGGGCGACACCAGTCTGTTGCAAAGGCCAGCGGGATCCAACCGGTTTGCGGGCGCAGTTTCTCCTGACCCACATAGTGGCTCCACCCACCGCCTGATTTACCAATACAGCCACACATTACCAGCATATTGATGATACCGCGATAGTTCATATCCATGTGGTACCAGTGGTTCAGACCGGCCCCCAAAATGACCATAGAACGGCCTTCGGTTTTCTCGGCGTTCAGCGCAAACTCACGGGCAACCGTTTCGATCTTGTCGGCAGAAACGCCGGTGATCTTTTCGGCCCATGCGGGGGTGTAGGGAATATCTTTGGAGTAGTCATCCGTTACCCAGTCGCCGCCAAGACCGCGATCAAGACCGTAGTTGGCGCAGAACAGGTCAAACACAGTAGCAACAAGGATTTCCTTCTTGCCCGATTTGATCCGCTTGACCGGCACGTTTTTGGTCATCACATCGGGATGTTCACATTTGACGAAATGCTTGGTGGCCTGACCGCCAAAATAGGGGAAATCCACACCGACAACATCGTCGCGATCTTCTTCCTGAACAAAAGACATCATCAATTCGGTGTCTTTGCCTTTGGCGCGTTCCTCTAGGTTCCACTCGCCATCTTCGCCCCAGCGGAAACCGATCGTGCCATTGGGAACAACAAGGCTTTTGGATTTCTCGTCCCAAGCCACGGTTTTCCATTCGGGGTTGTTCTTTTGGCCCAATTTCCCTTGTAGATCATCCGCCCGCAACAGGCGGCCCGGGATCAGTTGGCCATCTTTTTCCTCGATCTTCACCAGCATCGGGAAATCGGAATATTTACGGGTGTATTCCTCGAAATAGGGCGCTTGGCGGTCCAGATGGAATTCGCGCAGGATAACATGGCCCATCGCCATCGACAGCGCACTGTCGGTGCCAGCCTTGGGGTTTAACCAGATATCACCGAATTTGGCAGCCTCGGAATAATCGGGGCTGATCACGGCTGATTTGGTGCCTTTATAGCGGACCTCTGTATAGAAGTGCGCATCGGGCGTACGTGTTTGTGGTACGTTCGAACCCCAAATCAGCAGATAACCGGCATTATACCAGTCGGCCGATTCCGGCACGTCGGTCTGTTCGCCCCATGTCATCGGGCTGGCTGGTGGCAAATCGCAATACCAGTCATAAAACGACAGGCAAGTTCCGCCCAGCAGGCTGAGGTAACGGGCACCAGCAGCATAGGATACCATCGACATCGCCGGGATCGGAGAGAAACCGAAAACGCGGTCAGGGCCGTATGTCTTGGCGGTATAGGCGTTGGCAGCACCGATGATCTCGTTGGCCTCTTCCCATGTGGCGCGCACGAAGCCGCCTTTGCCGCGGGTTTTAACGTAGGATGCGCGCAGGATCGGATCGTCCTGAAGGGCCTTCCATGCGGCAGTTGCGCTCATGGTTTGGCGCAGCTTGCGATAGGCACGTAGCATCTTGCCACGGATCAGCGGGGTTTTCACGCGGTTGGCGGAATACAAATACCAGCTGTAGGAGGCACCACGTTGGCAACCACGCGGTTCGTGGTTGGGCATATCGGGGCGGGTGCGCGGGTAATCGGTTTGCTGGGTTTCCCAGGTCACGATGCCGGATTTGACGTAGATTTTCCACGAACACGAACCGGTGCAGTTTACACCGTGGGTCGAACGGACAATTTTGTCGTGACGCCAGCGGTTGCGGTAAACATCTTCCCAGTCACGGTTCTCGACGGTGGTTTCACCATGTCCGTTGGAAAACGTATCCAGTCGCTTGGACTGAAAGAAATTCAGGCGGTCGAGCAGATGGCTCATTTTGTTTCTCTCCTGTTCTAGGGGATGCCGCCCCGGCGTGGTGCCGGGGCGGACAGGGATATGTTTTACGGGTTCTTCACATAAGCGCCGGGGCGCAGATAGAACCACCAGTTGATCGCGATACAGACCGCATAGAAGATGGCGAAACCGTAAAGGGCGTATTCAGGTGTGGTTGCCTTGATCTGTTCCCCGAACACTTTAGGGATGATGAAGGCGCCATAGGCAGCCACAGCCGAAGTCCAACCCAGCACGGGGCCGGCCTGTTCTTTGTTGAACACAACCGCGATGGTACGGAAAGTCGAACCGTTGCCGATACCGGTGGCAGCGAACAGGATCAGGAACAGGATCATGAACGGCAGGAAGTAGTCCTGCGGTGTGGCCGAAGCGTAAGCCAGTTTCAGGAAATAAGCCACGCCCAGTGCCGAGGCCACCATGATAAAGGAGATAATCTGGGTCACTTTCGCGCCACCCATTTTATCAGCGATCATACCGCCAACAGGGCGGATCAAGGCGCCAATGAACGGACCCATCCAGGCATACATCAGGGCCGAGGGGCCAAGATCGTTCACAGTGTTATGTGTCATCACCCCGTCAACCATCACATGCTGGAAACCAAAAACAACTTTGATGGCCAGTGCGAATGTGGCGGCGTAACCGATGAACGAACCAAAGGTCATGGTGTAGATCACGGTCATGGCCCAAGTGTGTTTGTTGCCAAAAATCTTGTACTGGCGTGTCAGGTTTTGCCCAACCGCACCGGGAATCATTTTTAGCAGGATCACAGTCAACGCAATTACGATCGGTAGCACGATCCATTTGGAAATCATCAAACCCGAAGTCGGTAGACCACCCGGAACATGGGGCAGCATCAACCAAAGACCAAAGGCAGCGGTGGCAAAGCCTACCAGCAACATGCCGGTGATGGTGGCAAAGGCCCCGATCGGATTTGGAATGTCGGGGGAAACATGTTCGTCACGGATGTTGTTCATTCCGAACCAGCCGGCAATTGCCAGCGGGATCAGCGCGATCAACCAGACATAACCAGCGTTCTGGATATAGGTCTCGGTTCCGGCCGGAATTTTACCGATCAATGTGCCCGAAGTATTTTTCAGCGTTTGGCTTGAACCGCCAAATAGACCGAATGTCATCACCAGCGGGATCACAATCTGCATGGTGGTCACACCGAAGTTGCCCAGACCGGCGTTCATCCCCAGTGCATAGCCCTGCACCTTTTTCGGATAGAAAAAGCTGATGTTGGACATCGAACTGGCAAAGTTACCGCCACCGATACCCGACAAGAAGGCTAGAATCTGGAACTGCCAAAGCGGCGTATCGGGATTGCTCAGCGCCCAGCCGGTCCCGATTGCAGGGATCATCAGCAGCGCGGTGGTGAAAAAGATCGTATTTCGCCCGCCCGCAATGCGGATAAAGAATGTTGATGGAATCCGCAGGGTCGCGCCGGTCAGACCGGCAATCGCGCCCAGTGTGAACAGTTGCGATTTTTCGAACGGGAAACCAAGGTTGATCATTTGCACCGTAATGATGCCCCAATACAGCCAGACAGCAAAGCCGACCAGCAGGCTGGGAATTGAAATCCACAGGTTCCGTGTTGCGATGGACTTGCCGGTCGAGGCCCAGTAGCCCTCGTCCTCGACATCCCAGTTTCTAAGATCTTGTCCCAAAGTCTTTCTCCCTTTGGTGGTGATTATTATGGCGGGCCGCCTGTGCAGCCCGCCTGTTTATTCGAATTAGTGTGGCACGTCTGAAAGGTGGGTGTTTTTCACCAGTTCAGGATGGTTTTTGCGATCCATCGACCGGATTGCCAAATGCATCCAGATCAGACTGACCGCCACAAGGACGAACATCAGCATGAACACAACTGACCAGACCTGAAATGTATCCAGCAGAACTCCGAAGGCAATCGGCAGAACAAAACCGCCCAGACCGCCGATCATCCCGACCAGACCGCCGACAGCACCCACATTTTGCGGGAAATAGACAGGGATGTGTTTATAAACCGCCGCTTTGCCAAGGCTCATCATAAAGCCAAGGATCACAGTCAGGAAAACAAACACATATAGAGGAATACCAAAGCTGAACTGTATCATATTTGGCGAACCGTCCTTATGCGGAATGCCTTCGACAATATACGTGGTTTCCGGATAGCTCATGATGAACAGCAAAACCAGCGACACGCCAAAAGTCAGATACATTACATGGCGCGCGCCCCAGACATCCGACATCCAGCCGCCCAGCGCCCGAAAGATCGAGCCGGGAAGCGAATACATGCCGGCAAACAGACCCGCCGAAGTCAGCGCAACGCCGTAAGCCCCGACATAATACCGCGGCAGGAACGAGGCAAAGGCAACAAATCCGCCGAACACAAAGAAATAGTAGGTGGCAAAACGCCAGACCTGTATATCCTTCAGCGGCTCAAGCTGTTTCAGAGCCGAAACCGGTTTGGCACCGGTTTCCTTTTGCATCTTGCGCACCGGATCGGTTGGCGCAAACAGATAGAAAAGGACCGCCATAATCACCAGAACAACCGCATAGATGCGTGCCGTATCTTCCCACCCGTAGGCCAGAACCAGAAACGGCGCGGCAAAGTTGGTAACTGCGGCCCCGACGTTCCCCGCCCCGAAAATACCAAGGGCTGTCCCTTGTCTCTCGGCTTCGAAGAAGCGTGATACATAGGCAATCCCGATAATGAACGATCCACCGGCAAGTCCAAGCCCAAGTGCGGCCATTAGGAACACTGTGTATGTATGAACCGATGCCAGCAACCAGACCGATATAGATGTAATCAGCATTTGCAACGGCAACATCAGCCGCCCGCCAACCTGGTCGGTCCAGACCCCCAGAAAAATCCGGCTGATCGAGCCTGTCAGAACAGGTGTCGCAACCAACAGCCCGAACTGGGTTTCCGTCAAGCCCAGCTCTTGTTTAATTTTAACACCGATAATCGAGAAAATCGTCCATACGGCAAAACAAACCGTAAAAGCCAAAGTGCTCAGTCCCAACGCCCGGTACTGATCAGTTTTGGTCACTCCATCAAGTTCATGCATCACGTGCCCTCCACGTTATTATGCGCAGTAATGCGCTTTGTGCGTTGGGGCTAAAGGATAGCAATAGCTATATCAACAACTTGATCCATATCAATTTCCCTCAAAAATATGTTTGAAATAAATAGGTTAGCAACAAATGTCATGTGGCCATAAGTTAAATATTGTTTCCATTGAATACATGCGTAACCTGTCGCATTGACATACTACGTGCTTTCGATTGATATATGTCAACCGAAAGCAAACGAGTCTTTCCATGCGTGACAGTGATATACCTGCGATTCGATCATTAGAACTCTTCCGCGAAATGTCGGACGACAGCTTTGCGGAACTGGTGCGTGGAGCCTATGTTCAGAATTTTCCACCCAATATGGAACTGATCGTCGAAGGTGATCCTTGCGACTTTTTGCACATTGTTATTGATGGCTCGGTCGAACTGTTTGCCAACTGGAACGAACGCGAAACCGCGATGACCATATTGCGCGAAGGGGCGACATTTATATTGGCCGCCGCCATCCGTGACGCCCCCAATCTGATGTCGGCCCGAACGCTGGAACGGTCACGGATTATCATGATTCCGGCCGAGGATGTGCGTCAGGTGTTCTTTCAGGATCATGACTTTGCCCGTGCCATCGTGCAGGAACTTGCTTATTGCTATCGCGGAGTGATCAAAGGGGTGAAGGGGCTAAAGCTGCGCACTTCGATTGAACGGCTGGCAAATTACTTACTGAAGCTACAGAAAAAAATGGGTGGCGGGAACAGTTTTGAGTTACCTATAGAAAAGCGCCGTCTTGCATCGGTACTGGGGATGACGCCGGAAAACCTGTCCCGCGCGATCAAGGCATTGCGCCCCTACGGTGTGTTGATCGAAGGTCAAAACATCGAAGTTACCAAACTGGATGATCTAAAAGGATTGGCCAAACCTACCCCCCTGATTGATGATCCCAGAAGCTAGACCCCGAAATCTTTGAAAGATTTCGGGTCGTTTTCTTTCAAAGAAAACGTGGGCGACACCTCTGACCTTCAAGAACTTGTTTGAACCTCGGTATTGTCGTAGCGTCCCCCCATGACCACAGTTTTATTGACCCACGCCGATTGCCTGTCACATATTACCCCGCCCGGCCATCCCGAACAGGTGGCGCGGCTGGAACGTGTGCAACGGGCCTTGAGCGCGCCGGAATTCGCGGACCTGTTGCGCGAGGACGCCCCGCTTGGGAATGACAGCCATATCCTGCTGGCCCATCCGGCAGCACATATCAAACGGGTGCGCGATGCCCCGCCATCCAAAGGTACCGTATCGTTGGATCCTGACACGCATATGTCCTCCGGTTCCCTGACGGCTGCATTGCGGGCGGTGGGGGCAAACATCCGCGCCGTGAATATGGTGATGAGCGGCGAAGCAGACAACGCCTTTTGCGGTATCCGCCCGCCGGGGCACCACGCGGAACAGGAAAAACCGATGGGGTTTTGCCTGTTTGGCAATGTTGCCATCGCCGCCAAACACGCGCTGGAAAATTGCGGCGCCAGACGGGTCGCGATTGTGGATTTCGACGTGCATCACGGCAACGGTACCCAGGCGCTGTTATGGGACGAATCCCGCGCCCTGTTTTGTTCCAGCCACCAGATGCCGCTTTATCCCGGTTCCGGCGCAGCCTCCGAAACCGGCGCCTTTAATACCGTGTTGAACTACCCCCTGCCCGAGGGCTGCACGACAGCCACCCTGCAAGCCGCCTATGACGGTGAAATCTTTCCGAGGATCGAAGCGTTCAATCCCGATCTTATCCTTGTATCCGCCGGTTTCGACGCCCACCGCGCCGACCCGCTGGCCGGTTTGATGTGGGAGGTCGAGGATTTCATCTGGCTGACCAACCGCATTTGCGATGTGGCCGACAAAGTGTGCGAGGGGCGCATTGTCTCGACATTGGAAGGCGGATATGATCTGGACGCATTGGCGGCCTCGGTCGCCGCACATGTTAAGGTTTTGATGGAGCGCGGCGGATGAGCGACAAACCGGTAGACAAGATGAGCTTTGAAGAGGCGATGGCGGCACTTGAGGCCGTCGTGGGCCAGCTTGAGCGCGGGGACGTGCCGCTTGAGGAATCGATCACGCTGTATGAACGCGGGGCAGAGCTTAAGAAGCGCTGCGAAGCCAAGCTAAAGGAAGCCGAAGAAAAGGTTGCCGCGATCACGCTGGGCGAAGACGGGCAGCCAACGGGGACAAAGCCGGTCGAAGGGCTGTAAATGTTTGCCAAATCATTAAACGACGCGGCAGGGAAGATCGGCACCTGCCTGCAACAGCTTATGGAACCACTGGGCAATCTGCCTGTGGTGCAGGCCATGCGTTATGCCACATCCGGTGGCAAACGGGTGCGGGGGTTTCTGGTGCTGGAAACGGCGCGGTTGCATGGGGTGGACGTGGCCCGCGCGTTGTATCCGGCGGCGGCGGTGGAAATGCTGCACGCTTATTCGCTGGTGCATGACGATCTGCCCTGCATGGATGACGACGACCTGCGGCGTGGCCAGCCCACGGTGCATGTAAAATGGGATCAGGCCACGGCGGTTCTGGCAGGGGACGCGCTGCAAACGCTGGCGTTTGAAACCCTGACCCGCGCCGAGGTCTCGGACGATCCGGCAGTGCGACTGAAGCTGGTGGCGTCCTTGGCCCAGGCCTCGGGCGCGCAGGGGATGGTGCTGGGGCAGGCGCTGGACATTGCCGCCGAAACTGCGCCCGAACCGCTAACACTAAAGGCAATCACCCATCTGCAAGATGGCAAAACCGGTGCCTTGATCCGCTGGTCCGCCGAGGCGGGTGCGGTGATGGCAAATGCCGATGTCACCCCGATGTGCGACTATGCAACCGCGCTGGGTCTGGCCTTTCAGATTGCCGACGACATTCTGGATGTCGAAGGGGACGCGGCCAAGGCCGGCAAACGGCTGGGCAAGGACGCGGATGCGGGCAAGGCCACCTTTGTTTCCCTGTTGGGGCTGGGCAGGGCCAAGGCGCGCGCGGCGGAACTGGTCGATCAGGCGCAAGCGGCTCTTGAACCTTTTGGCGCAAAGGCAGATACTCTGCGTCAGGCCGCGCGGTTCGTCATTGCGCGGGATAAGTGAGTTATATCCGATGAGCGAGCGCCCCAAAACCCCGATCCTTGACCGTGTTACGGTTCCGGCAGACCTGAAAACCATGTCTGACCGCGAGTTGTCGCAACTGGCCGACGAATTGCGCAGCGAAGTGATTTCGGCGGTGTCCGTCACTGGCGGCCATCTGGGCGCTGGGCTGGGGGTGGTGGAACTGACCGTGGCACTGCACGCGGTGTTCGACACCCCGCGTGATAGGCTGATCTGGGACGTGGGCCACCAGTGTTACCCGCACAAGGTGCTGACTGGTCGGCGTGACCGAATCCGCACCCTGCGACAGGAAAGCGGGCTGTCCGGTTTCACCAAACGCAGCGAATCCCCCTATGATCCGTTTGGCGCGGGCCACAGCTCGACCTCGATTTCCGCTGCCCTTGGCTTTGCCGTGGCGCGGGATCTGGGCGGTGCACCGGAACATGGTATTGGCGATGCGATTGCGGTGATCGGCGATGGTTCCATGTCAGCAGGCATGGCCTATGAGGCGATGAACAACGCGGGTCATCTGAAGAAACGCATGTTCGTCATCCTGAACGACAACGAAATGTCGATTGCCCCGCCGGTTGGCGCGATGTCGGCCTATCTTTCGCGCCTTTACGCGGGCGAGCCATTCCAAGAACTGAAATCCGCCGCCAAAGGCGCCGTCAGCCTGTTGCCCCCGCCCTTCAAGGAAGGGGCCAAGCGCGCCAAGGAAATGCTGAAATCCATGACCGTCGGCGGCACCTTGTTCGAGGAGCTGGGCTTTTCCTATGTCGGTCCGATTGACGGGCATGATATGGACCAGTTGCTGCCACTGCTGCGCACCGTCAAGGACCGCGCCACGGGACCGATGCTGATCCATGTGCTGACCAAAAAGGGCAAGGGATACGCCCCCGCCGAAGCCGCGCGTGACAAGGGCCACGCAACCGCCCAGTTCAACGTGGTCACCGGCGAGCAGAAAAAGGCCCCCAGCAACGCCCCCAGCTATACACGCGTGTTTGCCGATGCTTTGTTGCAGCAGGCCGCCGAGGACGACAAGATTTGCGCCGTGACCGCAGCCATGCCTGATGGCACGGGGCTGAACCTGTTTGCCGAACGCTATCCCAGCCGTTGCTTTGATGTGGGGATTGCCGAACAACACGGGGTGACCTTTTCGGCGGCCCTTGCGGCTGGCGGGATGAAGCCGTTTTGCACGATGTATTCGACGTTCCTGCAACGGGGCTATGATCAGGTGGTGCATGACGTGGCGGTGCAACGCCTGCCCGTGCGCTTTGCCATTGACCGCGCCGGGCTGGTCGGGGCCGATGGCCCGACCCATGCAGGGGCTTTTGACATCGCCTATCTGTCCAACCTGCCCGGTTTTGTGGTGATGGCCGCCGCGGACGAGGCCGAACTGGTGCATATGGTTGCCACCGCCGCCGCAATTGACGATGGCCCCAGCGCATTCCGCTTTCCGCGTGGCGAAGGGGTTGGCGTAGAACTGCCTGAACGCGGTGTGCCACTGGAAATCGGCAAGGGACGGATCATCGCGCAAGGGGCGCGGGTCGCCGTCCTGTCCTTTGGCACGCGCCTGTCCGAAGTGCAAAAGGCCGCTGAATCGCTGGCCGCCAAGGGGATCACCCCGACCATTGCCGACGCCCGTTTTGCCAAACCGCTGGACCGCGATATGATCCTGCAACTGGCCGCTGATCACGAGGCGCTGATCACCATTGAAGAAGGTGCCGTTGGCGGATTTGGCAGCCATGTGGCGCAATTGCTTGCCGATGAAGGCGTGTTTGACACAGGTTTGAAATTCCGCAGCATGGTGTTCCCCGATACCTTCATCGACCACGCCAGCCCCGCCTCGATGTATGCTGCCGCCGCAATGAACGCGCCGGATATAGAGGCCAAGGTGCTGGATGTTCTGGGTATCGCTGCTCTGTCCAGCCGCCGTGCATGAGGCACACGGACAGATACAGACACGCAAACACGAGGGCCGACCTATGTATCCTGCACTAAAACGTTCGGGCCTTTCACTGGCAACTGCGGCGCTATCTTTCGCCTTATCACCAGCAATGGCCGAATGTGTGGTGGATACCTACGAAATTGCACTTGGCGAAAGTATTGAAGCACCGCTCTCACCCCATTTGATCGCTCATATCCAGAAAGCCGGCGAAGAAGAAATCATCATATCTATCTTTAACGATGCAACCAAAATATCCAGCTATACCCGCGATAGCTATTGGAACCCCGACAATGGCTGGGCCACACCCCGGATCATCACCACGGACATCAACGATGATGGCATCAAGGAACTGTTTGTCGGGACGGCACAGGGCATGGTGAACAGCTATTACTGGATGCTGATGTCAACGGAAAACGGTAAATGGCACCAGGTTGAGGATGTTTCTGATCCGGAATTCTGCCGTGCTGATCGTGGCTATAATACTGGTGTTCGCTCGGGTCCGCGTTGGATCGAAACATATTGGGCAATCGGTGAAAATGGCATCCCTTTCCGCAAATATTCCCAGACGGTTGTGAATAATGCTGTCCTGCTTCGGGTTATCTATGCCCCTGATGGTGGGGTCATTTCACAAGCAATTGTAGCGGGGGATCATGATATTTTCACTTCTTCGCCCACGTACATGGCCAGCGTTGCGCCCAAGGGCGATGATGCTCCGATATACGACCTTACCGACAAACACGAGGTCGCCCGCCTGAAGGCCAACACACCCGTGGAACTGGTCGGTGTTGATAAAGCCTATTCGATGTTTCTGGTGGAGTACGGGAACGGCAAACGCGGCTGGATAATGCTGGAAGATATATCCTATAAATAACCTATCTGTAGATTTCCAAAGGTGCATCATGACCACAGGTTTTTTCTGGGACGAAAAATGTTTCTGGCACACGGGCGGGAATTACGCCGCGCGTTTTCCCACTGGCGGGCTGGTGCAGCCGATGGTCGCCGGTGGCCTGCCCGAAACCCCCGAAAGCAAACGGCGGTTGAAAAACCTGCTGGATGTGACCGGCATTATTCACGAGCTTGACGCCCGATCCGCCCCTGCTGCCACAGACGAAGATCTGGCGCGGGTGCATCCGCAAAGCTATCTGGATAAATTCAGGGAAATGTCACAAAACGGCGGTGGCGAAATCGGCCTGCGCGCGCCGTTCGCGCAGGATGGATATGATATCGCCGCGCTGTCTGCGGGGCTGGCCAAGGGGGCTTTGCAGGCGGTGATGAAGGGGGAATTGCAGAACGCCTATGCCCTGTCGCGTCCGCCCGGCCATCACTGCCTGCCGGATTTCCCCAACGGGTTCTGCCTGCTGGCCAATGTTGCCATCGCGATCAAGGCCGCGCTGGCCGACGATTTGTGCAAACGCGTCGCGGTGGTGGATTGGGACGTGCACCACGGCAACGGCACCGAGGCGATATTCTATGACCGTGCTGATGTGCTGACCATCAGTGTGCATCAGGATCGCAACTATCCGCTGGATACCGGTGCGGCCACGGATCGCGGCGAAGGTGCTGGGGATGGGTTCAACATGAACATCCCCCTGCCCGCCGGTGCGGGCCATGCGACATACCTTGAGGCGATGGAGCGACTGGTCACCCCTGCCCTGCGCGCGTTCAATCCCGATGTGATCATCGTTGCCTGCGGCTATGATCCGGCAATTGATGATCCGCTGGGCCGGATGCTGTGCACCGCCGATACCTTCCGCCAAATGACCGCGCAGATGATGGCAGCGGCGGATGAATTGTGCGGCGGCAAACTGGTTGTGGTGCATGAGGGGGGATATTCGGAATCCTATGTGCCGTTCTGTGGCCATGCGGTGCTGGAACAGATGTCGGGCAGCAATATCACCGCGCCTGATCCGCTGGCCGAAGCCTATGTGATCCGCCAGCCAAACGCGGATATGCAGGCGGTGTTTTCCAAGGTGATCGGTGATCTGCAAGGGCTGTTCTTTTGAGCGCCAAAGTGATCCTGTTCAACAAACCGTTCAATGTGCTGTCGCAGTTTACCGACGCGGGATCGGCAGGCAGTTCGCGCAAAACCCTGTCGGAGTTTATCGACGTCAAAGGCGTCTATGCCGCTGGCCGTCTGGACAAGGACAGCGAAGGGTTGCTGGTGCTGACCGATGACGGGCGCTTGCAGGCCAGGATCAGCCATCCGAAGCACAAGATGGCAAAAACCTATTGGGTGCAGGTTGAAGGGGTGCCGGATGACGCGGCGCTGCAATCCTTGCGCGATGGCGTGGTGCTGAAAGATGGTAAAACGCGCCCTGCCGTGGTGGAACGGATGGTGGAACCCGAAGCCCTGTGGCCCCGTGATCCGCCCGTGCGGTTTCGCAAAACCGTGCCCGATAGCTGGTTGTCGATCACCATCACCGAGGGGCGAAACCGGCAGGTGCGGCGGATGACGGCGGCGGTGGGGCACCCGACGTTGCGATTGATCCGTTATCGGATCGGATCGTGGACGATTGACGGGCTGGACAACGGGAAATGGCGGCAGGTGTAATCCAGCGGTGCCCCTGCGGGGCGCTCTTTTCTTTTGGCGCCTGACGGCGCGATGCCTCCGGCGGGGATATTTTCACGAAAAAGAAGGCCAAAGGGTTGGCGGCGTTTTTGCCCGCCCCTTGAACCACGATGCGAAATCACCGACATATATCGGGCCAACAGGAGAAAACGCAATAATGAGCCTTGCCAATAATGCTGCCGCAATGGAGTTCCTCCTGACCCGCAGATCGCGCCCCTACAGAACGCTGACCACGCCCGCGCCGGACCGTGACGCACTGGCACCGTTGCTAACCGCCGCCGCCCGTGTGCCGGATCATGGCAAGCTGGAGCCGTGGCGGTTTATCGTTTTGCAAGGACAGGCGCTGCAACGCCTTGCGGCCCTTGCCCGGAGCCGTGGGGCGGATTTGGACCTTGATCCCGACAAGACTTCCAAAACGGCCGACAGTTTCGCCAATGCGCCGCTGATCGTGGCTGTGATCGCCGCGCCCAAGCCTTCGGATAAAATTCCGCCTGTCGAGCAATGCTATTCCGCCGGCGCCGCCTGTCTGTCGCTGTTGAACGCCGCATTGGCGTCCGGTTGGGGCGCGAACTGGTTGTCCGGCTGGCCCGCGCATGACCGCGAATTCCTGATGCGGGGGCTAGGCCTGTCCGATACCGAAACCGTTGCCGGTTTCATCCATATCGGCAGCGAAACCTGCACCCCGCCAGACCGCCCGCGCCCCGTTATAGCCGCCATCACAGACTGGATTGACGAATGATTTTCAGCGATTTTGCCAAAGCCGTTGGCCAGTTGACCGACCCGCGTTTCCTACGGGTATTGCTGTTCGGGCTGGCCATGACCATTGCCCTGTTGTTCGGGTTCTACGCCGGTTTTCTGTGGCTGATTGACCATCTGGCCCCCGACACCCTGACCATCCCCTTTGTCGGCGAGGTTACTGGGCTAAAGGATTTGCTTAGCTGGGGGTCGGTTGCCTTTGTGCTGATCCTGTCGTTTTTCCTGATGATTCCCGTGGCCTCGGCCTTTACCGGCCTGTTTCTGGAGGACATCGCCAAAGCGGTCGAACGCCGGTATTACCCTGACCTGCCCCCTGCCCCGCGTATCCCTTTTCGCGAAAACATCATCGATACGCTGAATTTTCTGGGGGTGCTGATCGGCGCCAATATTCTGGCGATACTGGTTTATGCTATCGCCAATGTCGCCAGCCCGCTGGTGTTCTGGGCGTTGAATGGTTTTCTGCTGGGGCGGGAATATTTCCAACTGGCCGCCATGCGCCGGTTGGGCCGCGACGGGGCCAAGGCGCTGCGCAAACAACATTCCGGCGTAATCTGGATGGCGGGGGTACTGATGGTGGTGCCGTTAACGATACCCGTCGTTAACCTTTTCGTGCCGATCCTGGGGGCGGCGACCTTTACCCACCTGTTCCACCGTTTGCAGAAGGCGGGCTGAAATGATCGAACCAGTCGAAATCCTCGACCTCGATCACGCCGCTTAGAATAATCACCATCAGGATAGACCATACAATTACGGTCACAACTGTCACAATTAACGCTCGCTTCTTTAGTTGCGGGTCCACCGGAGCCGAAGACGGCGTGCCGCGGGCCACCTTGCCAACATCACCTTGGGTTTTCAAACGCAGAGGCAGCACGATGAACAGGGTCAGGAACCAGATGACTGCAAACATGACAAGGGCGGATGTAATGGCCATTTCTAAACTTGCTCCAGCTCGACCAGCGTGCCGGTGAAATCCTTGGGGTGCAGGAACAGAACCGGCTTGCCGTGAGCACCGATTTTCGGCTCACCGGTGCCCAGCACGCGCGCACCCGATGCTTTCAGCTTGTCACGGGCGGCAATGATGTCATCGACCTCGTAACAGATGTGGTGGATGCCGCCCGACGGGTTCTTGGCCAGAAAGCCGTTAATCGGGCTGTCCTCGCCCAACGGGTGCAGCAATTCGATTTTGGTGTTGGGCAGTTCGATGAAAATCACCGTTACCCCGTGGTCCGGTTCATCCTGCGGCGCGCCCACCTTGGCCCCCAATGTATCACGGTAAAGGGTGGCGGCGGCATCCAGGTCCGGCACGGCAATGGCAACGTGGTTCAAACGTCCGATCATAATTGGGTTCCTCGTGTTCGCTTTGCCCAAGTTATGGAGCGCGCGCGACAGCGGCGCAAGCATTCCTTAGGGATAATTTCGCGCCGTTAACTTCGTCTTAGCCAATCTTGGGCTTTACTTCGAGTCGCTCGCAACACTGCAAAGGGGAACATGATGGATGATTTTGACGACATAATGCTGGCCCGCACACCCACCGCCGCGCGGCCCCTTCTGGGCCTGACCGTGCTGGTGGTCGAGGATAGCCGCTTTGCCAGCGAAGCGATGCGCCTGTTGTGCCTTCGATCCGGTGCGCGTATCCGGCGGGCCGATTGCCTGACCTCGGCGCGCAAGCATTTACGGGTTTACCGCCCCTCGGTGGTGGTGGTCGATCTGGGGTTACCGGATGGCTTTGGCACCGATCTGATTGCCGAATTGCACAATGCGACCCCGCGCATCGACGTGTTGCTGGGGATCAGTGGCGATCCGGCGCGCGAGGGCGAGGCGATGGCGGCGGGCGCGGATGGCTTTCTGCCAAAACCGATCGAAACCCTCGGGGTATTCCAGCAGGCAATCCTGTCGCTTTTGCCGGAAACGGCCCAACCCCCTGCCCCGCGCCAGATACCGGACGAGGCCATTCATCCCGACCCGTTTACCTTTCGCGAGGATATTGCCCACGCGGCGGATGTGTTGCAGGACAGGCCTGATGGCACTGCACTGGATTATGTCGCCCAGTTCACTAGCGGCATCGCCCGCAGCGCCCATGATAGCCAGCTTGAGGCTGCCGCCGTTGCACTGGCCAATGACCGCGCCAAGGGGCGGTCGATACGCGGGGATGTGCAACGGTTAAGCGGTATATTCCGGGAACGGCTGGCTGGTGGTGAAGTGGTTTAGACGGCCCGTTTCAGGCACTGCACAGGCTTTTGGTAAGTTCAGACAGGCTGCTGCGTTGCTGACCATTTGCATCAAAATTTTCGGGTTCCAGCCAGGTTTCATAGGCCGTTTTCAACGCAGGCCATTCGCTGTCAATCACCGCAAACCACGCTGTATCGCGATTGCGGCCCTTGATTACCATATGCTGGCGGAAAATGCCTTCAAACCGGAAACCCAACCGTAACGCGGCCCGCCTTGATGGTATGTTCAGCGCATCACATTTCCACTCGAAGCGGCGGTACCCGGCCTCGAACGCCCATTGCATCATCAGAAACATTGCTTCGGTCGCAGCACGGGTGCGTTGCAGCGGCGGAGTGAAAACAATGCTTCCCACCTCGACAACCCCCATTTCCGGTTTGGTTCGCAAATAACTGGCCACCCCTTCAAATTGCCCGCTTTCAAGGTTTTGAATGGCGTAATAATAGGGATCACCCAAAGCCGCCGCTTGTCGCGCCCATTCGGAATATGCGGCAACAGTCGAAAACGGCCCAATTGACATGTAATTCCATATAGACGCATCCAGCAAATTGGCTTGATGCAGTTCATCAACATGGTGGCGGGCATCCAATCGCTCCAGCCGGACATAACGCCCTTCCAAAACAGGCTCCGACGGGCGCGGCGGCGGCGTCCAGTTCGTTAATCTACGGCCCAATTCAGCGTCCCTGCCCATTCCGATGCTCCTGTTTCATAGGGACAATACTGCGCCCAGTCTGCCCCCGAAACCCCGAAATCGCACCACTCTTACCCAATTTCCGCCGCATTTGCCGCCCATCTTATCCAGAGTAACAACAAATTTGCCTGTATTTTAGGAGCTGCCAGAATGTTGAAAACCATGTTCCGCTTTGCCCATGACGACGATGGTAGCACCACCGTGGATTGGCTGGTATTGGCAACCGGCGTTTTGTCCTTGGTCATGGCCATCGTCCTGACCGCAACCAGCAATGCGAATGCAGAATCCAGCCCGTCAGAAACTGCTATCTCGGCTCACGACTAAAATCCGACCCATCACGGCTGTTACAGCCAAACCCGAAAAAGAAAACCCCGCAGGTTTAGCCGCGGGGTTTTGTGTTTTTACAGTTTGATGCGGTTCAGTCCTGCGGAATCACCCGCAAATGCAACTCGCGAAGCTGTTCGTTCATTGGCTCGTTCGGCGCGCCCATCATCAGGTCTTCGGCGCGCTGGTTCATCGGGAACATGATCACTTCGCGGATGTTGGCCTCGTCCGCCAGCAGCATCACGATCCGGTCGATACCGGCCGCACAACCACCGTGGGGCGGGGCGCCGTATTTGAACGCGTTCACCATGCCGCCAAAGCGTTTTTCAACTTCGTCCTTGCCGTAACCGGCAATTTCAAACGCCTTAAACATGATTTCGGGTTTGTGATTGCGGATCGCGCCCGACACCAGTTCATAGCCGTTGCATGACAGATCGTACTGATAGCCCAGAACCTCCAGCGGATCGCCTTCAAGCGCTTCCATACCACCTTGGGGCATCGAGAACGGGTTGTGTTCAAAATCGATCTTGCCGGTTTCCTCGTCCCGCTCGTAAATCGGGAAATCTACGATCCATGCAAAGGCAAAGCGGTCCTCGTCGATCAGCTTCAACTCGCGACCGATTTCATCGCGGGCGCGACCGGCCACAGCCTCGAATGCCTTGGGTTTACCCGCCAGAAAGAACGCTGCGTCGCCGACTTCAAGACCCAACTGTTGACGAATGGCTTCGGTGCGCTCGGGGCCGATGTTCTTGGCCAAAGGCCCAGCGGCTTCCATGCCGTTGCCCTGATCGCGCCAGAAAATATAGCCCATGCCCGGCAGCCCCTCTCTTTGTGCAAAGGCGTTCATGCGGTCACAGAATTTGCGGCTACCACCACTGGGGGCCGGAATGGCGCGGATTTCGGTGCCTTCCTGCTCCAGCAATTTCGCGAAAATCGCAAAACCTGAACCGCGGAAGTGTTCGGAAACCACCTGCATCTTGATCGGGTTACGCAAATCGGGCTTGTCGGTGCCATACCATAGGGCGGCATCACGATAGGAAATCTGTGGCCAGTCGGTATCGACTTTGCGACCGCCGCCGAATTCCTCGAACACGCCAGCAATCACCGGCTGGATGGTGTCGAACACATCCTGCTGGGTGACGAAGGACATTTCCAGATCAAGCTGGTAAAAATCGGTCGGCGAGCGATCGGCACGCGGGTCTTCGTCGCGAAAACACGGGGCGATCTGGAAATATTTGTCATAGCCCGACACCATGATCAGCTGTTTGAACTGCTGCGGGGCCTGCGGCAATGCGTAAAACTTGCCCGGGTGCAGACGCGACGGTATCAGAAAATCGCGGGCACCTTCAGGGCTGGAAGAGGTAATGATCGGCGTCTGGAATTCGCGAAAGCCAATATCCCACATCCGTTTGCGCATGCTGGCCACCACATCGCTGCGCAGCTTCATGTTGTTTTGCAGCTTCTCGCGGCGCAGGTCCAGATAGCGGTATTTCAGGCGGGTTTCTTCGGGGTATTCCTGATCGCCAAATACCATCAGCGGCAGTTCGTCGGCCTTGCCCAGCACCTCGATATCACGGATGAACACCTCGATTTCGCCGGTGGGGATTTTCGGATTGATCAGGCTTTCGTCCCGCGCCATCACGTTGCCATCAATACGGATACACCATTCGGACCGCACCTTTTCGATTTCCGCAAATACGGGGCTGTCCGGGTCGGCCATTACCTGCGTGATGCCGTAATGGTCGCGCAGGTCGATAAACAGCAAACCGCCGTGGTCACGCACCCGATGCACCCAGCCCGACAGGCGGACATTATCCCCGACGTTGGATTTGTTCAGTTCGGCGCAAGTGTGGCTGCGATATGCGTGCATAGTCGTCCCCTTATGGGCAATTTCAGGTTTCCAGCCGATACACCCTGCAAAACGGCCAAAGTCAAGGTCACATACCCGTTTTGCGGCCATTCGGAATGAAAAATTCCACAATCCCGGTGCCGTATTGAGGATTAATTTCAAGTTGCAGAAATCACATCATCAAATAATGCTTATAAAAAAGCTGTTATCAAGCGCATCACTGGGCGCCTATAAACGCACCATTGGCAAGCCCAAATGCGGTTTTATAAAACGAGACATTAATATGATTACACGTTCAACAAGAACCGCATTCCTGCTGGTCCTAATTGTTTCGACATTGTTTTTTGCTGTTTTTTATAATGTCCGGTCTCCTGATTTGCTGGCGAACTGGATGGGTGGACATTTTTACCAAATCGGTGCTTGGGACCAAGTTTATCCAGCTGACCCTGTTACCTATTCAATGCTCCCCCCCGATGGGTGGATGCCCTACCTTCAGGAACAGGGCTATGACGGGTCGGTGTTTCCATTCATTTATCCGCCGCTATGGGCGCATGTATTTGGCTGGCTGACGACAGTAACCACCTATAGCACATTGTCAAACGTGGCGCGGGCCATCAATCCGCTGCTTATGGGAGGCATGGTAATTCTGGCTTGGCGAAGTCTAGGCAGCACCATGTCCGTCGCGCTTTATACATTTATCGGATTGGCAATTCTGGTCAGCACATACATAGGTTTTGTCCCGATTTATCAGAACCAGCCACAAATCTTTGTCAGTTTTTTAATCGTTCTAGCCATTGAGCGCAGCCGAAATGCGCCGCTTGCAGCGGGTATGGCAATGGCATTAGCAGCGTCAATCAAATTGTATCCGGCATTGTTTGCCTTATTTTGGCTGGCCAGCGGCAATCGAAAAGCCTTTGGCAGTTTCCTTGTTAGCGGGCTTGCGCTTGCAGGAGCTTCGGTGGGGTTGGCGGGATGGCCCTTGCATCTAGCGTTCTTGCGGGAGGTTTCGGTAATCAACAATACCGCGCTGGTTACCAGCATGAACGTATCCATCGACGGGGTAATTGCCCAATTGTTCTATCCCGATGATTTAGAGTTCATTCAATCGGCGGGCAATTTGCCGGTTCAGGGCAAATTTCTGGGCTGGTACGTTCTGGAAAAATCAGCGTTATGGAGCGGAGTCTCGACTGTGGCGATGGTGCTAACGATTTTCTCGATGTCGCAACTGTTCAGAAAATACCCTGTGGGGACGCCGCAGCATGATCTGGCTTGGCCGCTAGCAATCTTGATCGTTGCCTTACTCAATCCAATATCATGGAGCTATCATTACTTGCCAGCAGTGGCCTTCGCGCCGGCATTACTGAACTATTATCGCCCGGGCTTTGCCGTATTTCTGCTGGCCTTGCTGTTCTCGCCTCTTCTGATGATCAAGCCCGTTTCCCTACCGAATTTGGGCTGGATCAAAAACCCGGACCAGATTGCCTCAACAATCGGGATAATCGGGCTTGCGGTTGCTTTTGCCTTTGCCATGCGGCGAAAACCACGCAATTCCAGCACAGCAGACAGTATATAGCAGCATAACAGGGCTTGCGCCCCGCCGCCGCTTGTCTATAACCCCAAAGAATTTGCCGCTATTTGCACCTCGGGGGTCTGCCAAATGCCAAAAAGAACCGACATCAAATCCATCATGATCATCGGCGCAGGCCCTATCATTATTGGGCAGGCTTGCGAGTTTGACTACTCTGGCGCACAGGCCTGCAAGGCGCTGCGTGAAGAAGGGTATCGCGTTATTCTGGTCAACTCGAACCCCGCCACCATCATGACTGACCCGGAACTGGCAGATGCCACCTATATCGAGCCGATCACCCCCGAAATGGTCGCCAAGATCATCAAGGCCGAGCGCCCCGACGCCCTGTTGCCGACAATGGGCGGACAAACCGGCCTGAACACGGCACTGGAACTGGCCGATATGGGGGTTTTGGGAAAATACGGGGTCGAGCTGATCGGCGCCAACCGCGAGGCCATCGAGATGGCCGAGGACCGCAAGCTGTTCCGCGAGGCGATGGACCGTCTGGGCCTTGAAAACCCGTGTGCCACGATTGCCGAAAACATGGATGATTGCATGGCCGCGCTCGAGGACATCGGCCTGCCCGCTATCATCCGTCCTGCCTTTACCCTTGGCGGCACCGGCGGCGGCGTCGCCTATAACCGCGATGATTTCATCCATTTCTGCACCACGGGGCTGGATGCCTCCCCCGTCAGCCAGATCCTGATTGATGAATCCCTGCTGGGCTGGAAAGAATACGAAATGGAGGTGGTGCGCGACACCAAAGACAACGCCATTATCGTTTGTTCCATTGAAAACATTGACCCGATGGGCGTGCATACGGGCGACAGTATCACCGTGGCCCCCGCCCTGACGTTGACGGATAAAGAATACCAGATGATGCGCTCGGCCTCTATCGCCGTCTTGCGCGAAATCGGCGTGGAAACCGGTGGCTCCAACGTGCAATGGGCGGTGAACCCTGCCGATGGCCGCATGGTAGTGATCGAAATGAACCCGCGCGTGTCGCGTTCCTCGGCACTGGCATCCAAGGCAACCGGCTTCCCGATTGCCAAGATCGCCGCGAAACTGGCCGTGGGCTATACGCTGGATGAATTGGACAACGACATCACCAAGGTGACGCCCGCCAGTTTCGAACCAACGATTGATTACGTCGTCACCAAAATCCCGCGCTTTGCCTTTGAGAAATTTGCAGGGTCCGAACCGCTGCTGTCCACTGCGATGAAATCGGTTGGCGAAACCATGGCGATCGGGCGCACGATCCACGAATCCCTGCAAAAGGCGCTGGCCAGCATGGAAACCGGCCTGACCGGATTTGACGAAGTGGAAATCGAGGGCGCACCAGACAAGGCCGCCGTTATCAAAGCCATCAGCGTGCAATCCCCCGACAGGATGCGCACCATTGCGCAGGCCATGCGCGAGGGGTTGACGGATGATGAAATCCACGCCGCCACCCTGTTTGATCCATGGTTCCTGTCGCGCATCCGCGAGATTGTGGAGGCCGAGGCGCGGATCAGGGCAAACGGCCTGCCCGAAGATGCCGAGGCCCTGCGCAAAATTAAAATAATGGGGTTCTCCGACGCCCGTCTGGCCAGTCTGACCGGCAAAACCGAAACCGATGTGCGCAACGCACGTCTTGCCGCTGGTGTAACGGCCGTTTTCAAACGCATTGACACCTGCGCCGCCGAATTCGAGGCCCAGACGCCTTATATGTATTCCACCTACGAGGCCCCCGTGATGGGCGACGTGGAATGCGAGGCGCGGCCCAGTGACAAGAAAAAGGTGGTAATCCTTGGTGGTGGCCCGAACCGGATTGGACAGGGGATCGAATTTGATTACTGCTGTTGTCACGCCTGTTTCGCCCTGACCGATCAGGGTTATGAAACCATCATGATCAACTGCAACCCCGAAACGGTTTCCACCGATTATGACACCTCGGACCGGCTGTATTTCGAACCCGTCACCTTTGAACATGTGATGGAAATCCTGCGGGTCGAGCAGGAAAACGGCGCCCTGCACGGGGTGATCGTACAATTCGGCGGGCAGACCCCGCTGAAGCTGGCGAATGATCTGCAAGACGCGGGCATCCCGATTCTGGGCACCACGCCCGACAGCATTGATCTGGCCGAAGATCGCGAGCGGTTTCAGGAGCTGGTAAACTCTCTGGGTCTGTTGCAGCCGAAAAACGGCATTGCCTCGACCGATGAAGAAGCCTTGAAAATCGCCGAGGAAATCGGCTTCCCACTGGTGATCCGTCCATCTTATGTGCTGGGTGGCCGCGCAATGGAAATCGTGCGCGATATGCCCCATCTGGAACGCTATATCAATGAGGCCGTCGTGGTGTCAGGTGACAGCCCCGTGTTGCTGGACAGCTATCTGTCGGGCGCAATCGAAATGGATGTGGATGCGCTGTGCGATGGCAAGGACGTGCATATCGCAGGCATTATGCAGCATATTGAAGAGGCTGGCGTGCATTCCGGTGACAGCGCCTGTTCGCTGCCGCCCTATTCGCTGCCCGACGACATTATTCAAGAAGTCCACCGCCAGACCAAAGCACTGGCATTGGCGCTGAATGTGGTTGGCCTGATGAACATCCAGTTCGCGGTCAAGGATGGCAAAGTTTACCTGATCGAGGTCAACCCGCGGGCCAGCCGCACCGTGCCGTTTGTGGCCAAAGCCACCGACAGCGCCATAGCCAGTATCGCCGCGCGGATCATGGCGGGTGAGCCTTTGTCCAACTTCCCGATGCGCCCCCCCTATCCCGAGGGCGCAGGACCAGACACGCCACTGCCCTTCGCCGACCCGATGTCGCTGGCCGATCCCGACATGCCGTGGTTTTCGGTCAAAGAGGCCGTGCTGCCCTTTGCCCGCTTCCCCGGTGTTGACACCATCCTTGGCCCCGAAATGCGTTCCACCGGCGAAGTCATGGGCTGGGACCGTTCCTTTGCGCTGGCGTTTTTGAAGGCGCAAATGGGGGCAGGTGTGAAACTGCCGACCGAGGGGGCTGTGTTCATCTCGATCAAGGATATGGATAAAACCACCGATATGTCCGACACCGCCCGTTTGATGATTGAGCTGGGCTTTGATCTGATTGCCACCCGTGGCACCGGCGCGTGGTTGCAGGAAAACGGCATTGACTGCGAGATCGTGAACAAAGTTTACGAGGGCCGCCCCAACATCGTTGACCGGATGAAGAACGGCGAAATCGCGCTGGTGATGAACACCACCGAAGGTGCGCAAGCGGTTGAAGACAGCCGCGAAATCCGCTCGGTGGCGCTGAATGACGGCTTACCCTATTTCACCACGGCAGCGGCCAGCCATGCTGTGGCCTTGGCGATGAAATCGCGTGAAGAAGGCGAATTGGGTGTGCGGAGCCTGCAAGGGTAAGCATCTTTTTTCATCAGGAGCCTATCAATGCGCCACCACGGAAACATGAAATGGCTGATCCTGACGATCACAGCGCTGTTCTTTCTGTTTGAATTCGTCTCGCGGGTCGAACCCAGCCTTGCCAGCAGCGAAATCGCTGCACGTTTCAATCTGAATGATGCCCAGTTCGGCACTCTGGCCAGTATCTTTTTCTGGATATACGCCCCGATGCAACTGGCTGTTGGCCTGTTGCTGGACCGCTTTGGAGCAAAACGGCTGATCCCGCCCGCCATTCTAATTTGCGCCAGTGGTGTGATCCTGTTTGCCACGGCAACCAGCCCCTATGTTGCCGGAATCGGACGGTTTGCGACGGGGTTTGGGGCCTCGTTTGCCTTTGTTGGTGCGCTTTATGTGGTGAACCACTGGTTTGGTGCAGGGCGGTTTGCAGTGTTGTCCGGTGCCGTGAACGCTGTTGGAATGCTGGGCACGGCGATTGGTGCGGTTGCCCTGACGTCACTGATTAGCACAAGCGGCTGGCAAACCGTGTTTTGGGCTACCGGCATCGCCGGACTGGGTTTGTTTGTCATTGCCCTGTTGTTCATGCGCGACCCGCCGGAACATGTTCCGGCTGCCAAAAAAACCACCAGCTTTATCACGCCTGTGCTTGTGGCGGTGCGGGACAGGAATATTTGGCTGATCGCCATCATCGGCACACTTTACTACATGCCGATCAATGTTTTCGGCGGGCTATGGGGCAATGCGGAACTGACAAAAGACCACGGCCTAAGCCCGGTTCATGCCGAAACCGCCGTCTCGATGATCTTTTGGGGGCTGGCAGCCGGCAGCATCGCGGCTGGGTGGTTGTCGGACCATCTGGGGCATCGGAAATGGATCATCGTGATCGGGGCATTTCTGACCGCCATCAGCTTTGCCGCATCGGTTTACCTGCCGACATCTTCGCTTCCTTTGCTGTCGGTCCTGCTGTTCCTTAGCGGCTTTCTGGGTGGGGGGCAGATGCTGACGTTTTCCATCGCCAAGGAAAGACACGCAGCGGCCTATTCCGGCACGATCATTGCCTTTGTCAACATGATCGCAATTTCCGGGGCATTGATATTCCAGCCGCTTGTCGGGGCGCTTGTCGATCGAAACAACGGTGATTTCGCATGGGCAATGCTGACCATGCCCGCCTGTTTGCTGGCAGCCGCGCTGCTATCCCTGTTCCTGACCGACAAACGTCACCCCGATCATATCCCCGGTCGCTAACGCTTGATCCCCTGCAACAGCGGCAGCAGATGCGACATGTCAGGCCCGTGGTCCATCCCTGTCAGCGCCTTGCGCAGCGGCATAAACAGCCCGCGGCCTTTGCGGCCTGTGGCCTCTTTCACCGCCTTGGTCCATGCGCCCCAAGTATCGGTGTCCCACGGCTGATCCGGCAACATCGCCAGTGCCTGTTCGATGAATTCCTTGTCTTCGTCATCCACCATTGGCGTTGCCCCGTCGCGGCACAGCGCCCACCAGTCCTTTAGATCGTCCAGCACGGTGATGTTTTCACGCACCGTGGTCCAGAAGGCTTCGGCCACATCATCCGGCACACCCAGCGAACGGATGTAATCGGCAACCTCGGCATAGGTCAGGGACTGGTTGTAATGCGCGGTCAGCGGGAACAGGTCGTCCACGTCGAATTTGGTTGGCGCCGGCCCAAAATGCGACAGGTCAAACCCCTGAACCAGATCGTCCATATCGGTGCGCAATTCGATCGGATCGGATGTTCCCAACCGCGCCATATGCGATAGAAGCGCCATCGGTTGCACGCCTTGCGCCCGCAGATCACGCAGCGCGAGTGTGCCCAGACGTTTTGACAAAGCCTCGCCCTGTGGCCCTGTCAGCAGCGAGTGATGTGCAAAGGATGGCACCGTGCCGCCCAGTGCCTGAATGATCTGGATCTGGGTGGCGGTGTTGGTCACATGGTCGGAACCACGCACCACATTGGTAATGCCGAAATCAATGTCATCGCAAACCGAGGCCAGCGTATACAGGAACTGCCCGTCGCCACGGATCAGCACCGGGTCGGATACACTTGCCGCATCAATCGACAGATCGCCCAGAATTCCGTCGGTCCATTCAATCCGTTCGTGATCCAGCTTGAAACGCCAATGCCCCGCGCCGCGCTCTTTGCGCAGGCGGGCCTTTTCGTCATCCGAAAGCTCTAGCGCGGAACGGTCATAAACCGGCGGGTGCCCCATGTTCAGCTGTTTCTTGCGCTTCAGGTCCAGTTCCATCGGTGTTTCAAAACATTCATACAACCGTCCGCTGGCGCGCAATTCGTCCGCCGCCTGATTATAGCGATCCAGCCGCGTTGACTGCTTTTCCATCCGGTCCCATGTCAGGCCCAGCCATTGCAGATCTTCCATGATCCCGTCCGCATATTCCTGTTTTGAACGCTCGGGGTCGGTATCATCCAGCCGCAGGATAAATTGCCCGCCATCCTTGCGGGCAATCAGGTAATTCATCAGCGCGGTGCGCAGGTTGCCAACGTGGATATAGCCGGTCGGGGAGGGGGCGAAACGGGTGGTTGTCATGGATCAGGTCCGGTTGTTTGGGTTCGCCTAGGCTCTTACGGCAATTTTGGCGGATGTGGAAGGGGTGGTCAGGTGTAACTGACCACCTCGACCTCGACCGCATCCGGATCGTTGAAATAAAACCGCCGCCCGGGTTCATAGTCGGCGTGCGAATGGATTTCACAGCCCGCCTTGCGCACCCGTTCCTCGATGGCATCCAGATCATCGACCACAACGGCGATATGGTTGATGCCGCCAACATGGGAATAGCTGTCGGCGGCCGGCTCGTAATCGCCCTTGGTATATAGCGCGACGTAACTGTCTTTGCCGCCCACATGCAGGGTGACCCCGCCGTGTATCGCTGTGCCCTGCCAGCGGATTTTCCAGCCGAACAGTTTACTATAGAGCGCGGCAGTGACCTCGGGGTCGCGCACAGTGATGTTGACGTGTTCCAGATATATTTCCGACATTTTTGTTTCCTTTCCGTACTTGATTTATCACTTGTAATTCCTCAAGCTAACTTTAGGTCAAGAGATATTTTCAAAAGGAAACCCATGCGCGCATCTGATGAAATGACAATCGGCAATCTGGCACGGCGCACCGGTCTGGCGGTTTCGGCCATCCGGTATTACGAGGAACAGGGGCTGATCCACCCCGAGCGCAATTCGGGCGGGCAAAGGCGGTTCAGACGCTCGGACATCCGCCGCCTGTCCTTTGTGAAGATCGCCCAGCAGTTTGGTTACACCCTGCCCAAAATCGCCACCCTGATGGCCACTTTGCCAGAGGGGCGCACGCCCACCAAACGCGATTGGGAAAAGATCAGCCGCAGTTTTCGGCGCACGCTGGATGAACAAATCCAGACACTGGAACAGATGCGCGACAATCTGGATGGCTGCATCGGTTGCGGCTGCCTGTCGCTGAAAAAATGCCGCCTATACAACGATCAGGACCGCGCCGCGCGCCTTGGACCCGGCCCCCGCTATATGATGGGAGACCGGCCGGGGGATCTGGATTAGCAGCAGCTTTGGCCGCTTTTGGTCGGGGTGCAGCCGCATGTTTCCCCTTCGGGTTCCACGATTGGGGCTGTGTCATTCGCCGCCGCGTCAAAAGCGAAATCCAGCTTTTCAGTGGCCTCGTCCCGTATGTGGCGGGCGATTTCGATCACCGCATTGATCTGATGTTCCGGCACCCCTGCCCCGCGCAGCCGTTCCAGCTGGCATTGGCCCATTGCCGGATGGTTGGCGGCAATACCCGACGCCAGAGATACCATCGCGACGATATTGGAATGAAGTTGTGGTTCGGTGCTCATGAAATTCTCCAGTAGTGACCGTTATGCATTAAGAAATGCGTATTGTTTATTTTCATAGAAGGAAAGGCCCTGCCAACAGCGGCGTGGTAAATTCCCACGCCGCTATTGGTTGTCAGGATATCCGGTTATGCCTGGACCCATTCCTGCACCTTTTCAGGTGCCGGAACCCCGCCCGCATGGACCAGCTTCTCGTCCATCACAACACCTGGGGTGGACATCACACCATAGCCCATGATCGCCCCCATATCTGTGACTTTCTCCACCTCGACCTCGACACCGGCGGTCTTGGCTGTTTGCTCTATCAGGGCGGCGGTATTTTCACAGTTTTTACAGCCGCTTCCCAGAACCTTGAAATGTTTCATTTGTAGTACTCCGTTTGATTAGAAGATTGCATTAAATAGAAAGCCGACCGCCAGAATGCCGCTACCGACAACACCAACGAACACAGCAATCAGTTTGATCGTCAACACTTTGCGCAGGATCAGCATCTCGGGCAATGACAGGGCGATCACGCTCATCATAAAGGCTAGCACAGTGCCCAGTTCGGCGCCCTTGCCAAGCAAAGCCTCGACAATCGGGATCACGCCGGCCGCGTTTGTATACATGGGGATCCCCATGATCACGGCGACCGGAACCGACCACCATTTGCCCGACCCCATGATCGAAACCATCGTATCCTCGGGGACATAACCGTGGATAATTGCACCCAGACTGATCCCGACAATGATCCACATCCAGACCTTGCCAACGATTTCCTTTACAGATTCAATCCCTTGGCCATAGCGATCTACCATTGTCAGGTTTTCTTCAGGCACTGCACCGGCCGCCTGCCCCATGTGGATGTCTTTGACCCAGTCCTGCAACCAGCCTTCCAGATGGAAACGGCCAATCACCCAGCCTGCGACAATGGCAATCGTCAGGCCAAAGAACAAATAGATGATCGCCACATTCGGCCCGACCAGCCCCCAAAGCAGCACCAGCGCCACCTCGTTCACCATTGGCGCGGCGATCAGAAAGCTGAAGGTCACACCCAGCGGCACCCCGGCGGATACGAATCCGACGAACAGAGGTACAGCCGAGCAGGAACAAAATGGTGTCAGAATCCCGAGGCTGGCGGACATCACATTCCCCACCCCTTCGCGTTTGCCCGAAAGCAACGCACGGGTTTTTTCCGGGCTGAAATAGCTGCGGATGACCCCCATCCAGAACACAATCAGCGCCAATAGCATGATCACTTTGGGGGTGTCATAAAAGAAAAACGCCAGCGCCTCGCCCGTGTGGCTGGCGCGGTCAACCGGCAACATGGCCGTTAGCCATTCGGAAAAGCCTGGCAATTGCTTGTAGATAACAAACCAGACCACGGTAAAAGCCACAACACCGGCGTGCCACAACCACGCCGGACGGTTCGGGGCTTCTATGGATTGAATAGTCATGCAACTGTCCTTTCTTCGGACGCTTCGGCAGCAAAGATTGCGTTTATAACCGCCATAATTTGGGGGGAAAGATCTGTGTTTTTGCGATACCGCACCCATTGCGCGTCACGCCTGTCAACAACCAAACCCGCGTTTTTTAGTGTTTTCATATGCCTGGACATGCGACTTTGAGATGCGTCCAGCCTGGACATCAGTTCGCACACACAATGCTCACCTCCATTCCATAGAATGCGTAGCGCGTTGCGCCTTAAAGGATCAGTTACGGCATTTAGGACTGTTTGCATTTATTTACCCCTCGGCATATGTCGAGAAAAGCATATGCACTAAGGCGCACATGCTGTCAACCGCATATTCAGAAGGAAGATAATTTTGCCCATTTCAAATGGAGGGTACTATTCCAGCTTGTCTTAACCAATCTTTGGCCTGCAGAACCACATGCATCGCTTACACAACAAAGCCCAGAAACCCCGAGCGACATTATCTGCAGAAAGAGGGTAATCCCCCCATTTTTCATGGGGTCCGCTCGTAGAATTACGTGGCTAGTTTCAGTTTCATGGCAGGTGTGATCCCGCCGATGGCCATGTTGGGCCGGTCGTTGTTGTATGTCCAGAGCCAATCTGTGGCCTGTTCTTGGGCCTCCTCTATCGTTTCAAAGATATTCTGATCAAGCCATTCGTGCCGAACCGTTCGATTGTAGCGCTCAATATAGGCGTTCTGTTGGGGCTTCCCAGGCTGGATGTATTGGATGTGGATGTCTGCCTTCTCAGCCCATGCCATCAGTGTGCCGCTGATATATTCCGGGCCATTGTCAACTCGAATAGTCAACGGTTTCCCGCGCCATTCGATGATCCGGTTCAGGCTGCGGATGACCCGCTCGGCGGGCAGCGAGAAGTCCACTTCTATGCTTAATCCTTCGCGGTTAAAATCGTCCAGCACGTTCAGGGTTCGGATACAACGGCCATCGACCAATTGATCTGCCATGAAGTCCATCGACCACGTATGATTGGGTGCATCCGGTACCGCCAGCGCGTCCGGCTTGACCCGTTTCAGTCGTTTCTTTGGCTTTATCCGCAGGTTTAGTTCCAGCTCGCAATAGATACGATACACGCGTTTATGGTTCCAGCCATAGCCCTTCACATTGCGCAGATACAGAAAACACAGGCCAAAGCCCCAGGTACGGCGGTTGGCCGTTAACTTCACAAGCCATTCCGCGATTTCCGCATTCTCGTCAC
>WFNH01000023.1 GCA_015488685.1 Marinosulfonomonas sp. | reverse complement strand
CTTCTCTTCATCCGACCACCGCCGCTTCTTCCGTTTGCCCGCCATAGAGTGCCCCTTAGTGTCCACTATCAATGGTGGACACTAACACCCCGAAATCAGCGCCGTTAGGCGGGGGTGGCCGGACGCTTACGGTCTATCCGACACCGCACCCGTTTGATCAACCGCAAAAGGTAGATATTGCGAATCTGTCCCGGCGCACCTATATACCCTTTTGAGAGGTTGGTGCGGGCGAGCGCCTCGCCAACCCGGTCAGGTCCGGAAGGAAGCAGCCGTAACGAGTTTTCGTTCGGGTCGTGTCCAGCCTCTCACCTTAACCCCTACCATTTATGATATCAGATCGGGCCATGCCGCAGCCATTTGCGGCTGGAACACCCCGATATGTCCGATCTTCTTGGCCCCGTAATCCGCTGGTCGCACGGTCAGTTGCGATTTGCGGGCTTCGGGGAAATTCTGCATGTGCCGCCAGACCGTTGCGGGCGGCACCAGATCATCATCCGCAATCGCCACCAGTTTCATTTCCCCCGTAAACGCCCGCCAGTCCGGCACAGGCAACACCCGTCCGACATCGCCCAGATAGAACCCCTTGGTCGTACACCAGCGTCGCCATTGCCAATAGACATCCGCCGGCAGGTCCCGCCCGATGCCAAAGGCCTTGGCCGGTAAATAGCCCAGTATTTTCGTAGCCAAAGGCCCCGGCCCGTACCAGAACGCGGCTGCAACTACACGATAGGGCCACGGGTGGTCATTCAGATGCACTGGCCCGCTGGCGATCGTGATCAATCGGATAATGTGTTTCGCAGCCTGCTGAAACGGCACCATCAGCCCGCCCAATGAATGGCCGATCACCCATAGTGGCGTATCAGGGTAAGCCTCCTCCAGAAACCGTTGCGCCGCCGCCTGGTCCTGCACACCCCATTCGGCCATTGTCGCGCTGGAACGGCGCACATGCCCGCCTGCCGAAGCGGCAAAATCGCGGTAATCATAAGTCAGGCAGGCATAGCCCTGCCCCGCCAGCCATTTTGCAAAATGGCGGTAAAACCGATGCGGCACACCGGTTGCCCCATGCAACACAATCGCGGCCTCGGGCGTGTCTTTCGGACGGTGCAGCGTGCCGGCAAGCTGCGCACGATCCGCACGAAAGAGAACGGATTCGACCAATGCTGGCGGCGGAACAATCCGCAAATCGGGGGTTGTCATATCGTGTTCCCTTTTACTAGACCGTTCGGTCTAATAACATGACTGGACCAATCGGTCTAGTCTGTTATACAGGCCCTATGCAAAAATCCGCCACAAAAACCCGTGACCGCCTGATCGAAACCGCCGCCACGCTGTTTCGCCAAAAAGGCTATCACGGCACCGGCCTGACCGAAGTTCTGACGGCCAGTCACGCCCCCAAAGGCTCGCTTTACCACCATTTCCCCGATGGCAAATCCGATCTGGCAATGGCAGCGGCCAGTTGGGTTTCCAAGGGGATGTTGCAAATCATTGATGATTCATTCGCGCAGGCCGACGACTTTGCCGACGGGGCCACCACCTTTTGTTTCAAGCTGGCCAAACTGTTTGACACCGCCGACCATTGGCGCAGTTGCCCAATTTCCACTATGTTGTTTGACGGGCCGGACAATGACGCCTTTCGCCAGCACGCCGACCACATCCTGACCAGTTGGAGCACACGTGCCGCCGAACACGGAGTGCGGCTGGGCCTAACCGAAGCGAAAGCCGAAGCCACCGCCGAACTGCTGCTGATGACCATTCAGGGGGCATGGACCATCGCGCGGGCCCGAAATTCCGCCGATGCCATTCGCCGTATTCCAAAATATCTATATGACTGATAGGCTCTGCGGGCGAATACAAAAGGAAACGCCCATGAAACATTCGATCCCGCTCGCCATAGTCCTGAGTGCCACCACCGCACAAGCCGACATTCTGAACGTCGTCAACGTGGCCCCCGACACCTACGCCATCGTCGGCCCGATGGTGCAACGCAGCCCTGAAAACTTGGGCAACAACGCCACCTTCGGGCTGGTTGTCACGAATGACGGCGCGGTGCTGATGGATCCGGGCGGCAGCTACAAGGGGGCCGAAATGCTGCAGCAGGTAATCAAGGGGGTCACCGATCAGCCGGTGAAATATGTGATCGATACCGGCGGGCAGGATCACCGCTGGATGGGCAACGGTTATTGGCAGGAACAAGGCGCGCAGGTGATTGCCTCGGAAGATGCCGAAGCCGATCATCAGGATCGCGCCTCAATGCAGCTGACCGGCCTTAGCACGCTGATTGGCGACGACATGCTGGCAGGCACCGAACCCTCCCCTGCCGACATCACCTTTGACACGGATTACACGCTGGAACTGGGCGGGGTCACGCTGCAACTGCACCACGAAGGGGCGGCGCATACACCGGGGGACAGCACCGTCTGGCTGGCGGATCGTTCAACCCTGTTTGCAGGCGATATTGTCTATGTCGAACGCATCCTTGGCATCGGACCACAATCCAATACGCAGGAATGGGTTGCCAGCTTCGAAGCATTGGCCGCGCTCAACCCCGAACACATCGTTCCCGGCCACGGAAACCCGACCGATCTGGCAACTGCCACGCATGACACCTACAACTATCTGGTCAACATCCGCACAAAGATGGCAGACTATATTGAAGGTGGCGGCGAGATTATTGATTCCGTTAATGTGGACCAATCCGCATTTGCCTATCTGAAAAACTTTGACAAGCTGGCGAAAAAGAACGCCCAGGAAGTGTTCACCCAGATGGAATGGGAATAGCCCCTATAGCGTTTCCAGTTTATCTTGAAACAGGAGTATCGCTTTTTGCGTTCAAGCCAAAGGCTTGAGGCAGCGAAAAGCGATTCAACATTAACTGGAAACGCTTTATTTCACCGTCATAATCACATCCAGCGGCTTCTTTATGGTCGAGGCTGCCGGTATCGTCGCCCCCTCTGCCGCCTGCCCGACCACCAGTATCATCACCGGTTTTTCCGAGGCAGGCCGCCCCAGCAAACCGTTCAGAAACTTCATCGGGTTGGGGGTATGCGTCAGACAGGACAGGCCCGCATGATGCAGCGCCGCAATCAGGAAACCGGTGGCGATACCCACGCTTTCGGGCACGTAATAGTTCTTGTAGCGCGTGCCATCCTGAAATTCGCCATACCGCTGGGCGAATACCACAATCAGCCAGGGCGCATCGGTTAAATGCTGTTTTTCCACGCCAGTGCCCAGCGGTTCCAGCGCCTTGATCCATTCATCCCCGCCACCACCGGCGTAAAAGGCTTCTTCCTCTTTCTCGGCGGCCGCACGAATCTGCGCCTTCAGGTCGGGCGATTTTACGGCAACGAAATGCCACGGCTGATGGTTCGCCCCGCTGGGCGCACGGCCTGCGGTCGCAATACAATGCTCGATCACCTCTTGCGACACGTCCGTTTTGGCAAAGTCGCGGGTTGAATGGCGGGTTTTCATCTTGTTGAAAAATGCCAATGCGCGGGATTTCATTTCCTCGGGCGATAACGCCTTTTGTGCGGGCAATTCGATCGCCTGAAACTGCATTCTGTCCTTGGAAAACATATGTGCCCCTTTCCTGATTTACGCTCACTATGTCCTGTCGGGGAAACGCGCGCAATCCTTGCCTTCCCGCTTCCCTTTCCGGCAAACACGCCCTAAGCTGGAGTCTGGAAAAACCGACAGGCCCCGCATGACCGACACACCCGATACCGATCCCGCCTATCAGGTTCTGGCGCGTAAATACCGCCCCGAAAGCTTTGCCGATCTGGTGGGGCAGGATGCGATGGTGCGCACCCTGAAGAACGCTTTTGAAGCTGACCGCATCGCGCAGGCCTTCATCATGACCGGCATCCGCGGCACCGGCAAAACCACCACGGCACGGATCATCGCCAAGGGGATAAACTGTATCGGGCCGGACGGCACCGGCGGACCAACCACCGAACCCTGCGGGGAATGCGAACATTGCGTGGCGATCATGGAAGGGCGTCATGTGGACGTGATGGAAATGGACGCCGCATCGCGCACCGGTGTGGGCGACATCCGCGAGATCATCGATTCCGTCCATTACCGCGCGGCCTCGGCCCGCTACAAGATCTACATCATCGACGAAGTGCACATGCTGTCGACCAGCGCGTTTAACGCGCTGCTGAAAACGCTTGAAGAACCGCCGGCGCATGTGAAATTCATCTTTGCCACCACCGAAATCCGCAAAGTGCCGGTGACGGTGCTGTCCCGCTGCCAGCGGTTCGATCTGCGCCGGATCGAACCCGAAGTGATGATTGCCCTGCTGCGCAAAATCGCAGCCGCCGAGGGTGCGGAAATCTCGGATGACGCGCTGGCGCTGATCACGCGGGCCTCGGAAGGGTCCGCGCGGGATGCGACATCGCTGCTGGATCAGGCGATCAGCCATGGTGCGGGCGAAACCACTGCCGATCAGGTGCGCGCGATGCTGGGGCTGGCGGATCGTGGCCGTGTGCTGGACCTGTTCGATCTGATCGTCAAAGGCGATGCCGTGGGGGCGCTAACCGAAATATCCGGCCAATACGCCGACGGGGCCGACCCGATGGCCGTGCTGCGCGATCTGGCGGAAATCACCCACTGGATTTCGGTGATCAAGATCACCCCCGAAGCTGCCGAAGACCCCACCGTTTCACCGGACGAACGCACGCGCGGTCAGGCAATGGCCACCGCCCTGCCGATGCGGGTGATGACGCGGATGTGGCAAATGCTGCTAAAGGCGCTGGAAGAGGTGGCGATGGCCCCCAACGCGATGATGGCCGCTGAAATGGCAATCATCCGCCTGACCCATGTGGCCGACCTGCCGACTCCGGGCGAACTGGTGAAGAAACTGCAAGATACCACACCGCCACCTGCCCCGACGCCCGCGCCCGGCGGTGGGCAAGGGGGGCCTGCGGCTGCGCCGACAGGCGGCGGGGGGGCCTCGCTGCGCTCGGCCCCGTCCCAACCTTCGGGTGGCGCCCCGACGGCACTGGCTGTGGCCCAACCAGCCCAAGACCCGCTGGAACGCTATGCCCGTTTTGAAGACGTGGTTGAACTGATCCGCACCATGCGCGACGTCAAACTGCTGGTCGAAGTCGAAACCGGTATCCGCCTTGTCAGCTATATCCCCGGCCGGATCGAATTCCAGCCCACAGACAAGGCTCCGCACGATCTGGCGCAACGGCTGGGCCAGCGCCTGCAAGGGTGGACCGGCGCCCGCTGGGCCGTGACGCTGGTAAATGAGGGCGGCGCCGCCACCGTTGCCGAGGTCCGCGATGCCGACCAACTGGCGCTGGAGCAGGAAGCGCTGGAACATCCGCTGGTCAAGGCCGTGCTGGAAACCTTTCCCGGCGCAAAGATCACCAAGATCACCACACCAAAGGAAATCGAGGAAACCGCCGCCGCCGAGGCCCTGCCCGAAGTTGCGGACGAATGGGACCCGTTCGAGGACGAGTAATCCTTCTTCTTTTCCCAAATACCTGCCCGCGCGGCAGCGCATAGAATCTCTTTGGCGCTGCCTTGTGAAACTGCACCCCGCCCCGTATCTATACCCTAACCTACGACACACAGGAGATGGGCAAGATGTTCAAAGGTATGGGCGATATGGCCAAGATGATGAAGGCCGCCAAGGATATGCAGGGCAAAATGGCCGAGATGCAGGAAGAGATGGACAAGATCACTGTCACCGGCGAATCCGGCGCAGGGCTGGTACGGGCCACAGCCACCGCCAAGGGCGAGTTGACAGCATTGGAAATTGATTCCTCGATCTTTCACCCCGATGAAAAAGAGGTGGTCGAAGACCTGATTTTGGCCGCAATCAAGGATGCACAGGCCAAGGCGGCAGAACGGTCGCAACAGGAAATGGCGAAAATGACCGAAGGGCTGGGATTGCCCGCAGATATGAAGCTGCCGTTCTGAGCGGATAGCGCGGGATAAGAGATTCTATGCCTCCGGCGGAGATATTTTAGGAAAAGAAGAAGGGAAAAAGGGGCGCGAGATGGGCAATGCGACACAGGATATTGAAAACCTGATCGAACTGATGGCAAAGCTGCCCGGCCTTGGCCCCCGTTCCGCGCGGCGCGCGGTGCTGCATATGATCAAGAAGCGGGCGTTGATTATGACACCCTTGGCAGATGTTTTGTCCGAGGTGGCTATCACGGCACGGGAATGTCTGAACTGCGGCAATGTCGGCACATCGGACATTTGCGATATTTGCGAGGCAGACAAACGCGCCACAGGCGAATTATGCGTGGTCGAGGATGTGGCCGATCTGTGGGCGATGGAACGTGCCGGCGGATTCAAGGGCCGCTATCATGTGCTGGGCGGCACCCTGTCGGCGCTGGATGCGGTGGGACCTGACGATCTGCAAATCCCCAAACTACGCGACCGTGTAGCAGCCGAGGGCATCACCGAAGTGATCCTTGCCCTGAATGCCACGGTTGATGGCCAGACCACCGCCCATTACATCGCGGACGAGCTGGAGGGCAGCGGCGTAACCGTCACCACGCTGGCTCAGGGTGTGCCGATTGGTGGTGAACTGGATTATCTGGATGATGGCACCATCAGCGCCGCCCTGAAGGCGCGCAAAAGTTTTTAACGGCCCAGACGTTCTTTAACGTCGGCGGCAAAATCCTCATAGCGGCGCAGGGATTTCACATCAGCCTGCACATGCTGCCCCATCTTCTGCATGATCGGCAGATCGAACATAATCTGGTCCAGCATGTCGGGTGTTTCCACATCGACAATCGCCAGAACCTTGCGCTCGCCAACCACTTTCCACAGATCCACCACCACGCCAGCCTCTTTGGCGCCCAGCGCGGCACCTGCTTCTTCGGCCCAGATGGCAAACAGACCCTGTTGGCCCATCTCCGCATCATATTCCACTGTAAAATCAATCTTATAGAGCATTGGTTTTCTCCTCCCTGTTGTATATTATTTATAGCGCCCGTGCCGTTGCAGCACTTCGATCTGGTACCCGTCCGGATCGGCGACAAAGAAAAACCGCGCCAACAGCGTCCCGTCGCGTTCGAATTCGACGATCTTGCGTGGCTCCAGTCCTGCGGCCTGAAAACGGCTGTGTTCGGCGTCCAGATCATCAACCACAAAGGCAATATGCCCGTATCCGTCGCCCAGATCGTAAGGTTCGGAACGGTCCTTGTTCACTGTCAGCTCCAGCTCGAAATCCGCATCCTGATTGCGCAGATAGATCAGGGTGAAACTATCAAAATCCAGACGCTCGGCGACATCCAGACCAAAGGCCTGCTTGTAGAAATCGACCGAACGCGCCTCGTTCAGCACGCGAATCATGGAATGGATTGCTTTGGCCATACTTTCCCCCTGCCTTGGCTGTCTGTTGCAAAACACCCTAGCAGAACGGGAAATTGCGTGGGTAGTAGCGGAATACTACAGGGTTATTCAGCGGCAATGCCTGTCAGTTCGCGGCGCTGGTGTTTCAGGCAGGCACAGCGCAGCAGCGAGGTGAAATTCGGGGCCTCGCCCCTGAGTTCCAGCACCTCGGAATGAAGGGCGGACAGAAATTGCGGGGTCGTCACCCCTTCGCTGGCCGCGATATCATCGACCATATTCCAGAAGGTTTTTTCCAGCCGGATGCTGGTGCTTTGTCCGTTCAGGCGCAAACGCCGTGTGACAGGTTCATAATCATCCGGGTTTTGCCCTGCAAAAATCTCGCACATCTTCTGATCCCCCACGCATCAACACAGGGTTCTATTGTGCGCAATCCTGTCACTGTTGCAATAGGGGTGAGCAAATCCAATCAAATTGAATCCATCCGCCGATCCGAACGCATTTGCAGGCACAAACGCTACCTTGGATCGGCGGATGGATGCTTGAGATCGTTTGGACTGGATGCGCGCTAGAATTCGTAGCGCACCCCGACATGAACGCGTTTGTCTTCGAACGTCACCTTGACCCGATCAAATGCAACGCCGACAAGCGCGCCGGCAATCACCTGACCAACCGTATGACTGTTGGCATGAACCCGTGATGCCCCGACAACAGTGGCCAACCCGAAGGCCAATATTTTTCCACCGCTGCTGTGCAAACATTGGCGAGACAAATAGCTGGCCCCGTAAAATGCCGCCGCTGTGTGACCTGATGGAAACCCGTAGGAATTGCCATTCGGGCGCTGGTTGATCGAGGCATTCCCCAGCGCGTGTTTGCTGACTTCTACGGCGACTTCCTGACCGACAAACCGCCAGGCGGCAGGGGCTAAATTGTGCTTGCGGGCGGCACAAACCATTGCCGCCACCGGAAGGGCAATTTGCAACACATCCCCGGCTTTTCTAAAACTGTCCCCAGCCTGTGCAGGGGTAACAAGAGAGCAAACCATAACTGCTGCCGCAAACTGCGACATCGCCCATTTTCCGATCATCTGTGATGTTTCCTTGTTGTTGTCCTTTGGCAGGAAATCCCTAATGCCAAACTACAACAAGCAAAGACTCTGCGGGTGGTTTCTGTAAATAAACCATGGTTGGTAATGCTCTGGATAAACCAAATGTCTATACAGGTATTCTCCTGTCATTTTCTGACATAGTTTTGTGATAAACCTGTTTTACAAGCATTTTACGCAGGAGGTTTTATGTCAGAGAACTGGGTTGCCGTTGCCTCGGCCGAGCATGTCCGCATTGGCCGCGCGCAGGGCTTCATGCAAGTAAACCATGGCAAACTGCCACCTTTGAAACGCACCCACCCAAGCGACCGGGTGGTATATTACTCCCCCAGCGAAGTGATGCGCAAACCGGACGGGCTGCAATCCTTTACTGCCATTGGCGTAGTTCAAGACAAAGAGCCTTATCAGGCCTCGATGCACGGCGGGAAGTTTCATCCCTACCGGCGGGATGTGGATTGGCATTCAGCGCAGGAAACCCCGATCCGCCCGTTACTGGATCATCTGGAATTCACACAAGGCAAACAAAACTGGGGGTATCAAATGCGGTTTGGCCTGCTCAAAATCAGCCGTCAGGATATGGATCTGATCGCCGAAACCATGCAGGTCAAACGCCCCTAATGCTCCCCTGAACATAACCTGTGATCGGCCAGTGTTTCCAGAACCGCACAATCCGCCAGTTTGCCAGCCTCGCAATTGGATATGCGTTTCAGTTCCTTTTCAAGCCGCTTCATCTTGGCAATCTTTGCTTTCACCCCGGCCAGATGCCGTGCGGCAATGCCGTGCGCGTCGCTGCACTCGCCTTCGGGGTGCTGGCTTAGCTCAAGCAATTCGCGCGTGTCGTTCAGCGAAAACCCCAAATCGCGTGAATGGCGGATAAAGGAAAGCCGCCGGAACCCTTCCTGTGTGTAGCGCCGTTGGTTACCATCCGAGCGTTCCGCCGGTGCAATCAACCCGATCTGTTCATAGTAGCGGATGGTCGGAATTTTAACGCCGGTCTGGCGGGATAATTCACCGATGGAATACATGTGGCACCTCGATAGCTATAGGAACTATAGATATAGGCGATATGCCAGAAAAGCAAAAGCCCCGATGCTCGCAACATCGGGGCTTTTATAAATCAAATCGGCAAATGGCCTACTTTGGCTCTTTTTCGTCTTCGTCCTTGTCCGTATCTTCGGGCAGGTTAAAGAAACTGTCCGCATCAATCGGCGCTTCTTCTTCGACCTTTGGCTCATCCGCCAGTGTGAAGGTCTCAAGCCCCTCGATTGCGGCGGGCATTTTGGGTTCTTCCGGTGCGCCCAGCGATTGTTCGGTGGAAACCAGCTTGCGGCGCTCGTCATCCGACATCACATTGCCTTCTTTGGCCAGCTTGTCGTTGGCCTTTTTAACGGCTGCATCCAACTCGCTTTGCTTACACAGGCCCAGTGCAACGGGGTCGATCGGCTGAATGTTGGAAATGTTCCAGTGGGTGCGATCGCGCAGCGCCTGAATGGTTGGCTTGGTGGTGCCGACCAGTTTGCTGATCTGGCTGTCGGCCAGTTCGGGATGGAACTTAACCAGCCACAAGATTGATGCAGGTCGGTCCTGACGTTTGGACAGCGGTGTATAGCGCGGGCCGCGGCGTTTTTGCTCGCCTTCGGCTGCTGCGTAATACTTCAGCTTCAACTTGTGCTTGGGGTCTTTTTCAGCGGCTTCGATTTCTTCGCGGGTCAGCTGGTTATTCGCGATCGGGTCAAACCCCTTTACCCCCGCAGCCACATCCCCGTCGGCAATCCCCTGCACTTCCAATTCGTGCAAATCGCAGAAATCGGCAACCTGTTTAAAGGTCAACGTTGTGTTATCCACCAGCCATACGGCGGTTGCCTTTGCCATGATCGGTTTAGCCATCTTACACTCCTAAAGCATATCTTCGCACAAATCTTCCCTGTGCCCTGAATGGGCTGCTTCGGGTTTGAAGCGGGTTCGCATTGTCAGGGAACTTGAACGCTATATAGTGCGCCAAAGTGAAAGAGGAAAGAGTAAATGCGTCAAATCCTGTTTATCCTGCTGGCCCTTGCCCTGACTACCCCTGTCGCAAAGGCAGAAGGCGAACGCGCGGGCGACTTTGACTATTACGTTTTGTCGCTATCCTGGTCGCCCACTTGGTGCGCAATCGAGGGGGACAGACGCAATGCGCGGCAATGCGACGAGAGATACGATTACGGCTGGATCCTGCACGGGTTGTGGCCCCAGAACGAACGCGGCTTTCCCAGTTACTGCAACACCTCTGCCCGCCCGCCATCACGCGGCGAAACCAATGCGATGGCCGACGTTATGGCATCAGGCGGGTTAGCCTGGCACCAGTGGAAGAAACACGGGCGTTGCTCGGGCCTGACCTCGCAGGAATATTTCGCGGCGGCGCGAAAGGCCTACAATGCCGTGGTGCGCCCGCCGATTTTGCGCAAGCTGGATCATACGGTGAAACTGCCCGCTTCGGTGATCGAAGAGGCATTCCTGAAATCCAACCCCGATATGACGGCGGATATGATCACCATCACCTGTAAACAGGGCCGGATTCAAGAGGCGCGGATTTGCCTGACCAAAGACCTGAAACCGCGCGTATGCGGGGCGGATGTAGTCCGGGACTGTTCAATGAAGGATGCACTGTTTGACCCAATAAGATAGATATACTGTCTTTGTGGGGATGCAGCCATTCCTGGCATTACCTACATTTCAAACACCGATAATGATGCGGTATTTCTGGTCACGCCTAGTGCTATTACCAAAAAAGATGAAAATCCGTTTTCCCAACAGAACAGATTGCAACCGCCCCTCTTGCCCTAGGATCAACCGCCCCGTAAACACCCCCTGAATAATAAGCAAAGTTGCAAAGGGCAGATATGCCGACACTTGTGATGAAATTCGGTGGCACTTCGGTGGCCACACTGGACCGCATACGCCGCGCCGCCAAACGGGTCGGCGTCGAGGTGGCCAAAGGCTATGACGTGATCGTCATCGTCTCGGCCATGTCCGGCAAAACCAACGAACTGGTGGGCTGGGTCGAGGAAACCTCGCCACTGTTTGACGCGCGGGAATATGATGCCGTGGTGTCATCCGGTGAAAATGTCACCGCCGGTCTGATGGCGCTGATCCTGCAGGAAATGGACGTGCCGGCCCGCAGTTGGCAGGGCTGGCAGGTTCCGCTAAAAACCAATTCGGTGCATTCGGCAGCCAGGATCGAGGAAATCCCGACCGACAACATCAACGCCAAATTCGCCGAGGGCATGAAGGTGGCCGTGGTTGCCGGTTTTCAAGGCGTCAGCCCCGAGGGGCGCATCACCACGCTGGGCCGTGGTGGATCGGACACCACAGCCGTGGCCTTTGCCGCTGCATTTGATGCCGAGCGTTGCGACATCTACACTGATGTTGATGGCGTTTATACGACGGATCCACGGATCGAGGACAAGGCGCGCAAGCTGGACAAGATCGCATTCGAAGAGATGCTGGAACTGGCGTCGCTGGGCGCGAAGGTTCTGCAAACCCGATCGGTTGAACTGGCGATGCGCTACAAGGTCCGGCTGCGGGTGCTTAGCTCGTTTGAAGAACAATCAGACAATGCAGGCACTCTGGTCTGCGCCGAGGAGGATATCGTGGAAAAAAACATAGTTGCAGGTGTCGCCTCTCAGCGCGACGAGGCCAAAATGACCCTTGTATCAGTGGCCGACCGTCCAGGCATCGCTGCCGCCATCTTTGTGCCGCTGTCAGATGCGGGTGTGAATGTCGATATGATCGTTCAGAACATCTCGGAAGACGGGCGCACCGACATGACGTTCTCTTGCCCCGTTGATCAGGTGTCACGGGCCCAAAAGGCGATGGCCGAGGCCAAAGCCAGCGGCGAGATCAATTTCCACGATTTACTGGCCGATACGGACGTTGCCAAGGTTTCGGTCGTGGGCATCGGCATGCGCAGCCACACAGGTGTTGCCGCCAAAATGTTCGAGGTCCTGTCGAACGAGGGCATTAACATCAAGGTGATCACAACCTCGGAAATCAAGATTTCCGTGCTGGTCGATCGCAAATACATGGAGCTGGCTGTGCAGGCGCTACATGATGCGTTCGGGTTGGACAAGGTTGGATGATTTGGCGGGGGGGGGTGACGAAATCACACGCCCCTTCAAACCTGTTTTCCACACCCCGTTAACCGAAAACATATGGAACTTGCGCGCCCGACACGGCATGATGTGTTCAAACTTGACTCAACCGGTTGAATCACCCGAACGGGGGCGCGCATGACTGACAGCACCAAAAGCAAAAGCCGCACCCTGCTGGGGCGTCTGCGCGAAGCCTTGGCCGAAGAGGGCGAAGGACAGGAACGACTGGACCGGATCACCCAGATTATCGCGGAATCGATGGAATGTGAGGTTTGCTCGATCTACCTGTTTCGCGACGATGAAACGCTGGAGCTGTGTGCCACCCAAGGTCTGAACCCCGAATCCGTCCACCAGACCCGTATGCGTCTGGGCGAAGGGCTAGTAGGGCGCGTGGCCAAAACCTCGCATGTGGTGAACACGGCGGATGCGCCCTCGTCCCGCGGTTTTCGCTTTATGCCCGAAACCGGCGAAGAGGTTTTCCCATCTTTCCTTGGTGTGCCGATCCAGCGGCTGGGTGAACGGCTGGGCGTTCTGGTGGTCCAATCGCGCGAGGCGCGCAAATTCACAGACGACGAGGTTTACGCGCTGGAAGTCGTGGCAATGGTGGTTGCCGAAATGACCGAACTGGGCGCGTTCGTCGGCGAAGGCGCGGCCCTGTCGGCCCGTCACCAGCAACCGGTTCTGTTTCGCGGCGGTGTGGGGCAGGAAGGTGCAGCCCAAGGCCATGTTTATCTGCATGAAGCCCGCGTCGTCGTTACCAACCCGATTGCCGATGATCCCCAAGCCGAGTTGGCCCGCCTACGCAATGCTGTCGATACATTGCGCGTATCGGTCGACGATATGCTGGCTACGGCGGGCAATGGCGCGGGGGCCGAACACAAGGAACAGATGCAGGTTCTGGAAACCTACCGGATGTTTGCCAATTCCAAGGGCTGGATGCGCCGGATGGAAGAGGACATCGCACGCGGCCTGTCTGCCGAGGCCGCCGTAGAAAAAGAACAATCCACCGCCCGCACCCGTATGGGTCAGGTAACGGATGCCTATTTGCGCGAACGACTGCACGATCTGGATGATCTGTCAAACCGTTTGCTGCGGATATTGACCGGCCAAGGAAACAACACTGGTGTCGAAATACCCGATGATCCGATTCTGGTGGCCCGCAACATCGGCCCCGCCGAATTGCTGGAATACGGACGCAAACTGCGCGGGATTGTACTCGAGGAAGGCTCGGTCGGCAGCCACGCTGCAATTGTCGCGCGCGCACTGGCAATTCCGTTGGTAATCAACGCCAATAACGTCACCACCGAGGCGCTGAATGGTGATCACATTATGGTCGATGGCGATCAGGGCATTGTGCATCTACGCCCTGACGATAATGTAGTTGAAGCCTTCAAAGACAAGATTGCGATGCTGGCCAAGGAACAGGAACGCTATGCCTCGATCCGTGGCAAGCCGGCCGAAACGCTTGATGGCAAAGTAATCACACTGGCAATGAACGCAGGCCTGATGGCTGATCTGCCGTCGCTGGAAAGTTCAGGGGCTGACGGGGTGGGGCTGTTTCGCACCGAATTGCAATTCCTGATCCGCAACAAAATGCCCAAACGCGCCGAACTGGCAGCGCTTTATTCTCGTGTGATCAAAGCGGCCAAAGGCCAGCGTGTGGTGTTTCGCACGCTTGATATCGGCTCGGACAAGGTGTTGCCCTATATGAAAGCGCAGGAAGAACCCAATCCCGCCCTTGGCTGGCGCGCCATCCGCGTCGGGCTGGACAAACCGGGCGTTATGCGGATGCAGTTGCAGGCATTGATCCGCGCTGCAAACGGGCGCCCGCTAACCGTTATGTTCCCTTTTGTTGCCCAATTCGAAGAATATTGCGCAGCCCACAGCCATCTGGACCGGGTGTTGGAGCGCGAAGCAGCACTTGGTCACCCAATACCCGAAAAACTCGAGGTCGGGGCGATGCTGGAAACACCGTCTCTGGCCTTTGCCCCGCGCAAATTCTTTGAAGAAGTGGATTTTATTTCAATCGGCGGCAATGACCTGAAACAGTTCTTCTTTGCCGCAGATCGTGAAAACGAACGGGTGCGACAGCGTTACGATACGCTAAACGTCAGTTTCCTGAGCCTGATCGAACGGATCGTGGAACGTTGCAACGAAACCGGCACGCCTGTGTCCTTTTGTGGCGAGGATGCCGGCCGGCCAATTGAGGCCCTGTGTTTCGCCGCAATGGGCCTGCGCACCCTGTCCATGCGCCCGGCCTCGATTGGCCCCGTCAAAAGCCTGCTGCGCCGCGCCAATCTGGATCAGGTCAAGGCCGTGATCGACGAGGCCCGTGCCCGGGGCGACCAATCGGTGCGCCCTGCGATTATGGGCTGGCTAAGAGGACGATAACGAATATGGAAAACATTGTAATACTTGCCACGGTTGCCATCACGGCTGCCATATTACTGTGGCCTCGGCTGGCCAACTCCAAAGGGTGGCGGGCGATGATCACCCCGCTGGCCTCGATCATTGGCAGTGGTTTTCTGGTTTTGGGGCCAATCCTGAACGATTCATTCGGCGCTTATGCACCGCTTATGCTGTTGGTTCTATGCGGCGTCGCCTATCTGTTCGGCCACGCTATCCGCTTTAACATCGCCGAGATAAACAACGGCACCCCCCGTCCAATACTTGCCGAGCGGATGGAAACAGCTTCCAGCTGGATGTTGTCCTTTGCCTATTTCATATCCGTCGCATATTACCTGAACCTGCTGGGCGCTTTTGGCATGCGCCTGACCCCATGGAACACCCCCTTGAATGCTCGCCTGTTAACCACAGCCGTATTCCTGTTCATCCTGTTCATCGGCTGGACCCGTGGTTTCAAAGCGCTTGAACATCTTGAAGAATACAGCGTCGGAATCAAACTGGCGATTATCGCCGGCTTGCTGGTCGGGATGAGTTTTTATTTTGCCAACCGTGCAAGCGAAGGGGCGCTGTTGCTGAACCCGCCCACCGTCACCGGCTGGCCGGCCCTGACATTGGCATTCGGCCTGTTGATTACGGTTCAGGGGTTCGAAACCTCGCGCTATCTGGGTGAAACCTATGATGCAAAAACCCGCATTCATTCAATGAAGCAGGCGCAGTGGCTTTCGACCCTGATCTATATCGTCTATATCGTGCTGCTGTCTTATGTCTTTGCCCCCGGCACAATGAAGCTGACCGAGACGGCGATTATCGACATGATGAAAATTGTTGCTGCAATCCTTCCATTCTTGCTGATTTTCGCTGCCCTTGCCGCCCAGTTCAGCGCAGCCATTGCCGATACGTCCGGCGCTGGCGGTCTGATCGAGGAACTGACCAGACGCCGCCTGAAATCCCGCGATGCCTATGCGGTTCTGGTCGCGGTCGGGTTGCTGTTAACCTGGGCAATCGATATTTTCCAGATCATCGCCTACGCCTCGCGCGCCTTTGCGCTTTACTATGGTATGCAAGCGGCCATCGCCGCCGTCACTGCTGCCAAAACCCCGCGTTTGCACCGTGCCAAATGGTTCTACGGGGCATTGGCCATACTGGGCTTTGCCATCGCCATTTTCGGTCGCGCTGTCGAGGGTGGCTAATCCCCTTCTTCTTGCCAATAAATACCTGCGCCTCAGGCATTCGTGCGCCCTGTCAGGCGCGCGCGGGGTGATGCGCGTCAGCGCAGCACAACCCCTTCCCAAAGCCAAATCCAGCAGATAGGTATTGCCGCACACCACCCACATTGAATCGGAGCCATCCCCATGTCCGAAACCCTCGCCACCGCCCTTCTGCACGCCCTTAAATCCCGTGGTGCGAAAAACATCTTCGGCATCCCTGGCGATTTTGTGCTGCCGTTTTTCCGGGTGATCGAGAACAGCAATATCCTGCCATGGTACACCCTGTCCCATGAACCCGGCGTCGGCTATGCCGCCGATGCCTCGGCGCGGATCAGCTCCACCCTTGGCGTGGCCGTCATCACCTATGGCGCGGGTGCGTTGAACATGGTGAACGCCGTGGCGCAGGCCTATGCTGAAAAATCCCCGCTGGTGGTGATTTCCGGCGGGCCGGGCAAGGGCGAAGGCGAAATGGGCCTTGGGCTGCACCATCAGGTGAAAACCCTGAATTCACAGCTGGAAATCTACAAGGAACTGACCTGTGATCAGACCGTATTGAACAATCCGGCCATCGCCCCTGCCGAAATCGCCCGCGTGCTGGACAATGCACAGAAACATTCGCGTCCCGTCTATATCGAAATCCCGCGTGATCTGGTGGATGCGCCTTGTGGTCCTGTTCCGGCCTTTACCCCTGACACCCCCGACATGGACGCCGCCCGCGCCTGCGCCGCCGAAATCCTCAGCCGCCTGAAATCTGCCAAATCGCCGGCCATCCTGATCGGTGTTGAATCCCGCCGCTATGGGCTTGAGGGCAAAATCGGCAAGCTGTGCAAAACCCTCGGCATCCCTGTCGCCACTAGTTTCATGGGGCGCGGGCTGTTTGCCGAACATGATCTGCCGTTGCTGGGCACCTATCTGGGCACCGCTGGTGATGAACATATCGCCCAAAGCATCGAGGGCGCGGATACGCTGTTGATGCTGGGGGTGATCACCAGTGATACCAATTTCGGTGTTTCGGGCAAAAACATCGACATGCGCGGGGCGATTTCCGCCTTTGACAACGCCGTGGGTTTTGCCCACTACCGCTATCCGAATATCGCGCTGGAAACCCTGATCGACGCGATGGCGGATATCGCCGAACCCATCGGCAATGCCACCGGCAACCACAAACCCGCCTATTCCCGTGGCCTACCCGATGACGACACAGCGCTCCTTCCTTCACATATCGCCACCGCTGTGAATGATCTGTTTGCCGCGCATGGGCGGATGCCGATTGCCTCGGATATGGGCGATTGTTTCTTCACCGGTTTAGAGGTCGAAAACACCGAATTTGCCGGCCCCGGCTATTATGCCTCGATGGGCCCCGGTGTGCCAGCGGGCATGGCGATTGCAGCGTCCGGCAAACGGCCGATCGTGCTGGTTGGCGATGGCGCATTTCAGATGACCGGTTGGGAATTGGGCAATTGCCGCAAATACGGCTGGGCGCCGATTGTGATCCTGTTCAACAACAAAAGCTGGGAAATGCTGCGCACCTTTCAACCCGGCCCCAGCTATCATGATCTGGATGATTGGCATTACGCCGAAATCGCCCCGCATCTGGGCGGCAAAGGCGTGCGGGTGCAAACCTGCGCCGAGTTGAAACAGGCACTGGAAACGGCCTATGCGGACGACAGTTGTTTCCAGTTGATCGAGGTGATGCTGGAACGCGGCGATGTGTCGGATACGTTGGCGGGGTTTGTCGGGGCAATTCGTAAAATGTCGGCGCTGGGGGATGAATAAGCGTTTTTCTTCTTGACGAAGGCCCCCTGAAAATTCCACCTTCCCCGTGCAACCAATTGGGCGCTGAGCGCGGCACGCAGTATGCGGCAACCGCGGCGCTGGCCCCTTTTGTGTTTCCGGTTGCCGCAAAATATCAGGGGCCATTTCTTAGGAGAGCCCTTGATGAAAACCATCATCGAACCATTCCGTATCAAAGCAGTTGAACCCATCCGCATGACCACCCGCGAGGAACGGCGGGCGAAACTGGCAGCGGCGAACCACAATGTTTTCACCCTTGCATCAAGCGACGTGCTGATTGACCTGCTGACCGACAGCGGCACCGGCGCGATGAGTAGCGAGCAATGGGCCGCCATCATGCGCGGCGACGAAAGCTATGCCGGATCCCCCTCGTTCGGGCGCTTTCAGGCCGCCATCCGCAACCTGATGCCGTTTGACCACATCATCCCCACCCATCAGGGCCGCGCCGCCGAAGCGATCCTGTTTTCCATCCTTGGCGGGCCGGGCAAGAATTTTCCCTCAAACACCCATTTCGACACCACCCGTGGCAACATCGAGGCCGGTGGCGCGCGCGGGCATGATCTGTTGATTGACGAGGGCAAAGACCCCGCCAACCTGCACCCGTTCAAGGGCAATATGGACCTTGAGAAACTGGAAAACTACCTGCAGGAACATGGCGACAGCGTGCCTTGCGTGATGCTGACCATCACCAACAACGCCGGTGGCGGGCAACCTGTCAGCCTTGAAAACATCCACGCGGTGGCCAAAATCGCCCACGCGCATGGCCGCCCCTTTATCATCGACGGTTGCCGCTTTGCCGAAAATGCGTGGTTTATCAAACAGCGCGAAAAGGGGCAGCAGGACCGCTCCATCCCCGACATCGTGCGTGATTGTTTCTCGGTGGCCGACGGCATGACGATGAGTGCCAAAAAGGACGCTTTCGCCAATATCGGCGGCTGGCTGGCGCTGAACGATCCCGAACTGGCCGAACTGGCCCGTGCCCGCCTGATCCAGACCGAGGGCTTTCCGACCTATGGCGGCCTTGCCGGTCGTGATCTGGACGCCATCGCGCAGGGGCTGACGGAAATCGTGGACGAGGATTACCTGCGCTACCGTATCCGCACCAACGAATATATCATCGAGCGGCTGGATGCGCTGGGCATCCCCGTGGTCAAACCGGCAGGCGGGCACGCGGTGTTCATTGACGCCAAAGCATGGCTGCCCCACATCCCGCCGCTGGAATATCCCGGCTATTCGGTGGCCGCGGCGCTCTATGAAATCGGCGGAATACGCTGTGCTGAAATCGGCTCGGTGATGTTTGGCCGCCAACCGGACGGCAGCGAAAAACCGGCGATGATGGAACTGGTCCGCATGGCCATCCCGAGGCGCACCTATACGCAATCACACGCGGATTACATCATCGAATGCTTTGCCGAACTGGCGTCGAAAAAGGACAGCTTGCGCGGCTATCGCATCACATGGGAGCCAAAACTGATGCGGCATTTTACGTGTAAGTTTGAACCGCTAGGCTAGGGTCGCCTCTCGAATGGCATGGGCTAATCCTGACGGGTTTTCCCATGCCATCATATGCCCCGCGTCCGGCACCACACCCACATGAACGCCATTCAACGGCAGCACTTTGGTATCGTTATCCGGTAATGACTGGCTGCCGAAAATCACGGTCTTTGGAAACGGCATGGCGTATAGCATTTCGCGCCATCCGGGATTGCCACCCGCCACCAGCGAAACCGCCCCCCTGTGAACCGCAATAGGGGCGCTTGCCAAAAGTGACGCCGCCCAGATGCCGCTCCCGTCAAGACGTGAAGCCTCGGCCAGATCGTTATGGCCTTTGGAAACATAATCCGCCTCTACCATCTCGGCAATTTTCCGGCTGTAATAGCCGCCCCCTGCATCCAGATTGGGTTCTGACAGCACAAGGTGTTGCACCTGATCACCCAGCAATCGCGCAGCCTCAATCGCAATCGCCCCGCCCATGCTGTGGCCGAAAATATCAACAGCTCCACACCCGATGCTTTCGATAAGGGCAACGATTGTCTGTGCCTGATCCTTGATCGAATAGCTGAAATCATCAGGTCGGTCACTAAACCCCGAACCAAGCAGATCAACCAGCAACATCCGCCGACCAGCAAGCGCGGGAGCGGAGGCAACTTGCGGATAATCACATGATGCAGCGCACCCGAGGCCGTGGATAAAGATGCACGGCGTCCCCGCGCCCGCAAGATCATGATAGCGAAGCTGTGCGTTCACCGGCTCGGTAAATATGGATTTCATGGTCTATTCCTTGTCAATCTTGATTATCGCAGCACCCGCGCCACCTTGTAACACTTGCAAACCGCGCCGCGTTTCTTGCGATAGGTTCGAAACCCCATTGCATTATAATACCCCTGCGCCGTCTTGTTTTCCTCGCCAATCGTTGCATCTATCTTTGGTAATCGCGCCAATCGCGCAGCCTTGGCTGTCGCGGCAAAAAGCGCTGCCCCAATTCCGCAGCGGCCAATCCCCAGGCTTACATACGTCCCGATAATGCCCCAACCCGGCTCAACACCATACGGATTGTCCTTACCCGCCCGTTTCAGTGACTGAAAACCCAGAACTTCCCCTATCCCGTTTATCGCAACCACACAGGAAATCTGCTCAGGATGCTCAATATAGAATGCGCGCACATAGGGGGCGTCACTTGCGCGCCCACTTCCCCATTCGGTCAGGATTTCAGCCAGAATAAAGCTCATTCCGGCGGCATCAGTTGCCTTGGCTGCCCTTACGACAATGTCATCTTTCCGAACCTTCATCTGGTCATCCTGCTAGTTTTTGTGCTGTTGCACCACTTCTCCCCGCACCCCATCCCACGCACCCGCAACCAGTTCCCGCGCCAGAACCCGTTCTGGATTGGTCGGGGGCGGCATCACCACACCGTCAATCCGCAAGAACCCGAACCGTTTGTAATAAGGCTCGTCCCCCACCAGCAGTGCCCGTTCCCAGCCCAGCGCCTGCGCCTTGTCCAGCGACTGCCGGATCAGCACACCGCCCAGCCCTTCGCCCTGCCGTGTGGGATGCACCGCCACCGGCCCCAGCAGCAGCACCCGCGCGCCGCCAACCTGCACCGGCCAATAGCGGATCGCGCCGCCGATGATGCCGCCCTCGTCCCGCGCCACAAGGCACAGATCGGCCACCGGATCGACGCCATCGCGCAACCGGTAAGACGACAACGCCTCGCGCCCCGGGGCAAAGCACAGATCATACAGCGCCTCGACCTCCCACCAGTCGTCTTTGGTTTCCCGCATTAGCCCGATCACGTGATGCCCCGTCTTTTCACTGGAAACCGCCCTAGCATGGCGTTATCCCCTGATCAAACAAAGGATACGCGCACAGATGTTTTATCAACCTGAAAACGGCCACCCGCTGCCGCACAACCCTTTTGCCGCCATCGTGTCCCCGCGCCCGATCGGCTGGATCTCGACCCGCGGCAAGGACGGGGTGGACAACCTTGCCCCCTATTCGTTTTTCAACGCGGTGGCTTACGCGCCGCCACAGGTGATGTTCGCCTCGACCTCTTTGAAAGAGGGCCGGCACATGGGCAAGGACAGCGTGGCCAATATTGATGAAACCGGCGTGTTTTGCGTGAACATCGTGGAATATACGATGCGCGATGCGATGAACGCCACCTCGGCCAGCCACCCCGAAGGCGGCGACGAATTCACCCACGCGGGGGTGGAGCGGGCGGAATGCGAAACCATCGCCTGTTCACGGGTGGCGACGGCACCGGCGACACTGGAATGTAAACTGCTGCAAATCGTGCCGCTGGCGGGTGAGCACAACCTGATCGTGATCGGCGAAGTCACCGGCGTGCATCTGCGGGATGATTGCGTGGTGGACGGGGTGTTCGACGTGACACGATACCAACCACTGGCGCGGCTGGGCTATCAGGATTACACGCGGGTGGACGGGCTGTTCAGTTTGAAGCGGCCGGAGTAGGGGCCGGCCGACCCCACATCCATTTTGTAGAAATGACAGCAGCCGCCCGGGTGGGTGCGTGGCATATCGGATTTCACTTGCGGAAATGTCACATGCAAATCCGAAACAACCGGCCAAATGCACCGTTGCATAGCACCCGCCGTGGGGCGGGCGGGCGCTGTCATTTCTACAAAATGACCGGTGCGTTTTGACAGGTAAATGCGCCAAACAGAAAATCGCATCCCCCCTTCCCCCTCTCCCCCCTCTCGTGCAT
>WFNH01000022.1 GCA_015488685.1 Marinosulfonomonas sp. | reverse complement strand
GTTCAGCACACCGGTGCCGCGCGTGTCGGTCATGAATTCACCGTGATAGCCGATCAACCCGCGCGATGGCACATGCGCGATGATGCGGGTCTTCCCAACACCGGCGGGCTTCATTTCCACCAGCGCGCCTTTGCGCGGGCCGGTCAGCTTTTCGATCACGACGCCGGAATATTCGTCGTCAACATCGATGGTGACTTCCTCGACCGGTTCGCAGCGCTGCCCGTCGATTTCCTGAAACAGAACCTGCGGGCGGGAAATTGACAGCTCGAACCCTTCGCGGCGCATGTTTTCGATCAAAACACCCATCTGTAATTCGCCACGGCCTGCAACTTCGAAGGCCTCGCCGCCGGGGGTATCGGTAACACGGATGGCAACGTTGGTTTCGGCCTCTTTCATCAGGCGGTCCCGAATGACGCGCGATTGCACCTTCTTGCCATCACGGCCAGCCAAGGGGCTGTCGTTGATACCAAAGGTCACGGTGATGGTGGGCGGGTCAATCGGCTGGGCCGGAATGGCGGTGTCCACCTCTAGCGCGCAGAGCGTGTCCGCCACGGTGGCTGTTGCCATGCCGGCAATGGAAACGATGTCACCGGCTTCGGCCACATCGATCGGTTTTTGGTCCAGCCCGCGGAAGGCCAGAATTTTGGTGACGCGGAACTGTTCGATCTTTTCGCCTTCGCGCGACAGGGCCTTGATGGTTTCGCCCACTTTCAATGTGCCGCTTTCAACGCGACCGGTCAGAAGGCGCCCGATGAACGGATCAGCCCCCAATGTGGTGGCCAGCATCGAGAACGGCTCGTCCCGGCGGGCGATCTGTGCGGGGGCGGGGACGTGCTCGACGATCAGGTCAAACAGCGCATCCAGATTTTCGCGCTTGCCGTCCAGTTCCATATCGGCCCAGCCGGATCGGCCCGAGGCATACATGGCGGGGAAATCAAGCTGTTCGTCCGTGGCGTCCAGATTGGCGATCAGGTCGAACACCTCGTCCAGCGCGCGGTCGGGTTCGGCATCGGGTTTGTCGACCTTGTTCAGAACCACGATCGGGCGCAGGCCCAGTGCCAGCGCCTTGGATGTCACGAATTTGGTTTGGGGCATTGGCCCTTCTGCGGCATCCACCAGCAGCACAACACCGTCCACCATCGACAGGATGCGTTCTACTTCGCCACCAAAATCGGCGTGGCCGGGGGTGTCGACGATGTTGATACGAATGCCTTTCCATTCCACCGAGGTGGCTTTGGCAAGGATGGTGATACCGCGCTCGCGTTCCAGATCATTGCTGTCCATCGCGCGTTCAACGGTGGTCTCGTTATCACGATAGATACCGGATTGCTTCAGCATTTCATCCACCAGCGTGGTTTTGCCGTGGTCAACGTGAGCGATGATAGCGATATTTCGCATGTCCATAAGAATAAGCCTTTTAGGGATGTTTGGGGCGCGCATAACCTGCCTTTGCCTCAAAGGGAAGCCCCTATGGGCAGGAAAACACGAAAAAGGGCGAAGGCTATTGCGCCTTCGCCCCTGTTTTTCAGCTTGGTCGCGGGTTAGCCGGCCAGCGCCTTGTTCAGGTTTGTGTCGATGGCTTCAAGGAAGCCTTCGGTGGTCAGCCATTTCTGTTCAGGGCCGACCAGCAGGGCCAGATCCTTAGTCATCTGGCCGCTTTCAACCGTATCGACAACCACTTTTTCCAGTGTTTCGGCAAAGTTTTTCAGGGCTTCGTTACTATCCAGTTTGGCACGGTGCTTCAGGCCACCGGTCCAGGCATAGATCGAGGCGATCGAATTGGTCGAGGTCGCTTCGCCTTTCTGGTGTTGGCGATAGTGGCGGGTGACGGTGCCGTGGGCCGCTTCGGCCTCGACGATTTTGCCATCGGGGGTCATTAGAACCGAGGTCATCAGGCCAAGGCTGCCAAAGCCCTGCGCCACGGTGTCCGACTGTACGTCGCCATCGTAGTTTTTACAGGCCCAGACAAATTTACCGTGCCATTTCATGGCGCAGGCGACCATGTCATCGATTAAGCGGTGTTCGTAGGTGATGCCTGCCTTTTTGAATTTCTCTTCAAATTCCTGCTCGAAGACCTCCTGGAACAGATCCTTGAAACGGCCGTCATAGGCCTTGAGGATGGTGTTCTTGGTCGACAGGTAAACCGGCCAGCCCAGATTCAAGCCATAGTTCAGCGAAGCACGGGCGAAATCGCGGATGCTGTCATCGCGGTTATACATGCCCATCGCAACACCGGCGGACGGGGCGTCATAGATTTTTTCCTCGATCACGGTGCCGTCTTCGCCAACGAATTTCATTGTCAGTTTACCTGCACCGGGGAAGCGGAAATCGGTGGCTTTGTATTGATCACCAAAGGCGTGGCGACCAATTACGATCGGGTGGGTCCAGCCGGGCACAAGGCGGGGCACGTTCTTACAGATAATAGGCGCGCGAAAAATGGTGCCGCCCAGAATGTTGCGCAGGGTGCCATTTGGCGACTTCCACATTTTCTTCAGGCCGAATTCCTCGACCCGGGCCTCATCCGGAGTGATGGTCGCACATTTCACGCCAACGCCGTATTTCTGGATCGCGTGGGCGGCGTCGATTGTGATCTGGTCATTGGTTTCGTCGCGTACTTCCATGCCCAGATCGTAATATTTCAGATCTATGTCCAGATAGGGCAGGATCAGCTTTTTCTTGATGAAATCCCAGATGATGCGGGTCATTTCGTCGCCGTCAAGTTCGACGACGGGGTTTTCTACCTTGATCTTGGTCATTGGGTGCTCCGGTTTGATATGGATTCGCTTGATGGCCTTCTAGCGCAAAGAGAGGCGGGTGGGAAGTCTGTATGCGGTCGTATACCGAAAATTAGTAGCCACAAACCCACTAAACTCGCAGGGTTTCATTTCAGCTTTGCGGTTTACCCAACTTTGACAGATAAACCCGCGCCCGTTTATCGGCTTTACGCACACGCACAGCGGTAAGAAACGCCTCTTGGGTGGTGACGGAATCTGCCCCCAGTATTTCGGAAACACGATCAACAATCATATCGTCACCATGTTCTTCGGCCGCTTTCAATGCGTCCTTGGCCAGTTCGTCGGCCAGATCCTCGACAACACCCATGTTCAGGTTACCTTGTTGTTTCTGTTAGGCGGCGGCGAACATAGGTTTCGACATTGCCTTGCAACGTGTCCATATGTTCGTCTTCAAAGAAATGGCCCGAGCCTTCGATTTCCTGATGGGTGATGGTGATGCCCTTTTGCTCGTGCAGTTTTTCGACCAGCAACTGGGTGTCCTGCGGTGGTGCCACGCGATCGGCGGTGCCGTTTATGATCAAGCCCGATGCGGGGCAGGGCGCAAGGAAGCTAAAGTCATACATGTTGGCCGGTGGCGAAACGCTGATAAAGCCGGTGATTTCGGGGCGGCGCATCAGCAGTTGCATACCGATCCAGGCCCCGAACGAAAATCCGGCGACCCAGCAATGTTTGGAATTGGGGTTCAGGGTTTGCAGATAATCCAGCGCCGAGGCTGCATCGGACAATTCGCCAACGCCCTGATCATATTCGCCCTGGCTGCGCCCCACACCGCGGAAATTGAACCGCAGCACGGTAAAGCCCATGTTGTAGAAGGTGTAATGCAGGTTATAGACCAGCCGGTTGTTCATTGTGCCGCCAAACTGCGGGTGCGGGTGCAAAACGATGGCGATCGGGGCGTCTTTGGCCTTTTGCGGGTGATAGCGACCTTCCAGGCGGCCTTCGGGGCCGGGAAATATGACTTCGGGCATTCTTGTCGTCCTCTTATCTGGCGTGGGCGCGTTGACTGTATATCAATGGCACCTTAGACCTTTTCCATAACCGGTGAGTGCGGTCAGGGGGTTTATTGGGAAGTAAGCGTCGTGGCGGCGAAGGTCAATATATTTGGGGGTGAATGGCGATGAAACTCAGCACAAAGGGCAGATATGCAATGGTTGCGCTGGCCGATCTGGCGATTCAGCCCGATGGCGGATTGGTATCGCTGGCCGAAATTTCGGCACGGCAGGATATTTCGCTGCCCTATCTGGAACAGTTGTTCGTGAAACTGCGCCGCGCCGATCTGGTGGAATCCGTGCGCGGACCAGGCGGGGGGTACCGGTTGACGCGCAACCCGTCCGAGATACGGATTTCGGATGTGATGGTGGCGGTGGATGAAACGGTATCTGCGATGCACACAGGGGCAGGGGCCAAGGGCGCGGCATCGGGATCAAAGGCGCAATCGATGACCAACCGGTTGTGGGAAGGGCTGTCGGCACATGTTTACGTGTTCTTGCACCAGACGCGCCTGTCGGATGTGATTGCCAACGAGTTGGCGCCCTGTCCGGCGGTTCCGAACCTGTTCGAGGTGGTGGACGACAAATAGGGTTTGTGCCGCGCTACGCGCGTCACCCCGGGCGCACACCCCTGCGGGGCGCGCGCCCATAGCCTCCGGCGGAGGTATTTATGAAAAGAAGAAGAGAGGGGCCGCGCTATGAAGCGGACATATCTGGATTGGAACGCGACAACGCCTTTGCGCGATGAGGCGCGTGCGGCGATGATGGCGGCGATGGATGTGGTGGGCAACCCGTCCAGCGTGCATTTCGAGGGGCGGGCGGCGCTGGGGATTGTGGCGCGGGCGCGGGCACAGGTGGCGGCGGCGTTTGGCGCCGAGGGGGCGGATGTGATTTTTACCGCCAGCGCGACCGAGGCGGCGGCGCTGGCGATGGCGGGCAAGGATTTGCATTGCGGCGCGGTGGAACATGACGCGGTGGCGGCGTGGTGTGTGGCGGATTTGCCGGTGGATCGCGATGGGCGGGTGACGGTGGCTGATCCGGCGAGGACGGCGTTGCAGGTGGCCAACAGCGAAACCGGCGTGTTGCAGGAATTGCCCGAAGGGTTGGCGCTGACCGATGCAACGCAGGCCTTTGGCAAACTGCCTTTTGCCTTCAACTGGTGCGGGGCGGAAATGGCGCTGGTCTCGGCGCATAAACTGGGCGGCCCCAAGGGCGTGGGCGCGCTGGTAGTGAAACGCGGCAGCGACGTAAGCGCGCAGGTTAAGGGCGGCGGTCAGGAAATGGGGCGGCGCGCGGGCACCGAAAATGTCATAGGAATAGCGGGTTTTGGCGCGTCGGCCGAGGCGGCGGCGGCAGATTTGGCGCGCGGAATCTGGGACGAAGTGGCGGAAATTAGAAAGATTCTAGAAATTTCGCTGGCAGAATCGGAAAAAGATACTATTTTTGTCGGGAATGGAGTCGCGCGGCTTCCCAACACCTCGTGTTTTGCCCTGCCGGGTTGGAAAGGCGAGACACAGGTGATGCAGATGGATCTGGCCGGTTTCGCGGTTTCTGCCGGTTCGGCCTGTTCAAGCGGCAAGGTGCGGGCCAGTCGTGTTTTACAGGCGATGGGGTTTGACGACACCGTTGCTGCCAGCGCGATCCGGGTCTCGATCGGGCCGGCGACGACAAAAGAAGATGTGCAGCGCTTTGCAAAAGCATGGGGTGCTGCGGCGAAAAAGTTTAAGGCGCGTCATGGCGCGGAGTGAAGGAAACAAAATGGCTGCAACAGGCGATATGATTGCGAAAGAGGGCGTCGAGGAAGAAACCGTTGATGCGGTGCGCACCCTTGCCGACAATTACAAATATGGCTGGGAAACCGATATCGAGATGGATTATGCCCCCAAAGGCGTGAACCGTGATATCGTGCGGCTAATTTCCAAAAAAAACGAAGAACCGGAATGGATGCTGGAATGGCGTCTGGCCGCGTTCGAGCGTTGGGAGAAGCTGAAAGAGCCCACATGGGCGATGGTGGATTATCCCGAGATCGATTTT
>WFNH01000021.1 GCA_015488685.1 Marinosulfonomonas sp. | reverse complement strand
GATGTGGGTTTCGGGGCTGGCCTATGTGCCGATCTGGCAGGCGATTGCGCTGATCATGACCTCGCCGTTCTTTGTCACAATCGGCGCGCGGCTGATGCTGGGTGAAAGCGTCGGGGTTGAGCGTTGGGCGGCGGTGTTTGTCGGTTTTGTCGGTGGCATGATCATCCTTTCGCCGTGGTCGGACGCCTTTAGCTGGGCCGCTTTGTTGCCGGTGGGCGCGTCGTTCCTGTGGGCGATGTCATCCCTTGTCACCAAGGTTCTGACCCGCACCGAAACAGCGGATTCGCTGACCCTGTATTTGCTGATCCTGCTGACCCCGATCAATGCGGTTCTGGCGGTGAAAAGCGGCTTTGCCATCACCACCAGCGATTCCATGTGGCTGATTGTGGCAACGGGGGTGCTGACGGCGGCGGCCAACTATGTGCTGGTCAAAGCCTACAGCGTGGCCGATGCGGCCTATCTACAACCGTTCGACCATGTGAAACTGCCGTTCAATGTGCTGCTGGGCTGGGCCGTGTTCGGCTTCTTGCCGGCTGGTGCCATGTGGATCGGCACCTTCCTGATTGTCGGCGCATCGCTCTATTTGCTGGGTCGCGAAGCAAGGGGCTAACCCCCCCTTCTTCTTTTCCTAAATACCTGCGCCGCAGGCATTCTAACCACGTGTCTGTTCCTGTTGCAGGCGCAGGCGCGCGACGGCTTCGTTATGGTCGGCCTTTTGCTGATCGCTAAGGGCCGCGCCAACGTAATCCAGATGGGCCTCGATTGCGGCGCGGGTGCCTGACGGATCGCGGGCCAGCAGGGCGGTGTTGATGGCGCGGTGCTGGTCCAGCAGGGCACTGCGGGTGGTGCGCTGTTTGAACATCACCTTACGGTTATAAAACACCCCTTCGCGCAGCAGATCGAACATTGACCGCATCATATGCAGCATGATCACATTATGGCTGGCCTCGACAATCGCCAGGTGGAATTCGGCGTCAAGCGCTGCCTCCTCGGTCGGATTGCGTTTGGGGTGGGCGGCTTCCATTTTCAGGAAGACCCGGTTAATCACTTGCAAATCGGTATCTGATCCCAGACGCGCGGCACGTTCACCCGCCAGCCCTTCCATGTCGCGGCGAAAATCCAGATAATCGAACACCGCTTCGTCATGGGTGGCGAACAGTTGCGACAGGGCCGGAGGGAAGGTGCTGCCCAAGGCGTCGGATACGAAAATCCCCGCTCCGGCACGGCTTTCCAGCAGGCCACGGGTTTGCAGTTCTGCCACCGCTTCGCGTAAGGAAGGGCGCGAAACGCCCATCTTGTCGCTCAGCTCGCGTTCCGAGGGCAGGCGTTCGCCGGGGCGCAGGATACCGCGCAGGATCAGTTGCTCGATCTGGCGCACCACGGATTGGGACAGCTTCTCGGACTGGACGGGTTGAAAGGGCATACGGCATCCTTTGAAAACTGGTTAAGCATATGATTGCAATACAGCAAGGACAACAAAAAAGGCCAGACGCGATGGTCTGGCCTTTGGATTATTTGCAAGAAACGCGGGTTAGCGAACCGGACGGATCACAATTTCAACGCGGCGGTTCTGATGGCGTCCTTCTGGTGTCAGATTGGTTGCAATCGGTTCATCCTCGCCACGCCCATAAGAGCGCACGCGCGACGATCTAACGCCGGAATTGATCAGCACCGACGCAACCGCACTGGCGCGACGCGATGACAGATTCTGGTTATAGGATGCAGCACCCGTGTTGTCGGTATGACCGATAACATCAACTGTGGTGTTTGGGTATTTCTGCAAATTCGCAGCCAGTTTGCCAAGATCACTGCGCAGATCGGGGCGCACATAAGTGCTGTCCACGTCAAACAGGATGTCCTGCGGCATGGTCACAACCAACCGGTCGCCAGCGTTTACGATTTTAACGTCGTTGCTCATGCTGCCGCGCAGTTCCGCGGCCTGTTTATCCAGCTCGTTGCCGATGATTCCGCCAACGCCAGCCCCGATGGCTGCGCCAAGGACAGTGTTTTTGACACGATCGCTGCCGCTTTCGTGGGTGGCCCCTAACAAGGCACCGATACCTGCGCCTATCAACGCACCGTTCTGGGCGCGGGAATTACCGTTCTTGGGTTCCGGACCGGGGTCCATACAACCGGCCAGGGCAAAACTGCCTGCAGCCAGAAGAAGAATAGGTGTTTTGAATTTCATAGTATCTGCCTCACTCAATATTGCCGTTCTGTGACGGGTCACACATACAATATTGGGCGTTGTTATCGAATATCAACCGTTAAACTAGGCTGGAAACCGCCAAAAAACTCCAATCAGGCGGTTTCCGAACGGATCCCTTCCCATGCCAGCATTGCCCGTTTAACCGGTATGCCCCAGTGATACCCGCCCAAACCGCCGGATTTGCGCAAGGCACGGTGGCATGGAATTAGCCAGCTGACAGGGTTTCGCCCCACCGCCGTTCCGACCGCGCGGGCGGCCCGTGGGGCGCCAACGCAGCTGGCGATTTCGGAATAGGTGGTGACGTGGCCAGTAGGGATGGCCAGCAAGGCCTCCCACACCTTGATCTGGAAGGGGGCGCCGATCAGGTGCAGGTCGGCCTGCCCCGATTGCCCGAACGCGGCGTTCACCCACCCAGCCAGCGGTGCGGCGTCATGTGTAAACGTGGCTTTGGGCCAACGCGATTGCATATCCACCATCGCCACATCGCGCCCTGTTTCGGCGGCAAAGGCGAGTCCACACAGCCCCTTGTCGGTGCCCATCACCAACGTTTCGCCAAAGGGGCTGTCGAACCAGCCATAGCGGATGGTCAGCCCGTCGCCCTTGCGGGCGAACTCGCCGGGGCTCATCGCCTCCCACCGCAGGAACAGATCATGCAGGCGGCTGCTGCCGGACAGGCCGACAGTATCGGCCGCTTGCAGGGTGGTGAAATGGTCGTGCAACAGGGTCTTGGCATAGCCCAGCGTCAGATATTGTTGCAGGCGTTTGGGGGATGTGCCGACCCAGCGGGAAAAGACGCGCTGGAAATGGGCGGGGCTCATTTGTAGTTCACCCGCCAACTGCTCCAGCGACATATTGCGCCCGCCAGCGGCATCAATTGTTTCAATCGCGCGTTTGATCACGCCGTAGTGGTAATCGTTTTCCATGATGCAAAGATGGCGCATCGCGGCGCGTAGGTCGATCCGTTTCTTGCGCATCTTCCAAACAGAGGGCATACCACCGGCATGGCCAAACAGATGAAATACCAGACCATTAAAGAAGTGTTCCGCCGGTTCCATGAACTGGAGCCGGAACCCAAGGGCGAATTGCACCACACCAACGCCTATACCCTGACCGTTGCGGTGGCCCTTTCGGCGCAGGCAACCGATGCCGGTGTAAACAAAGCCACGCGCGATTTGTTCAAAATCGCGGACACGCCGCAAAAGATGCTGGCGCTGGGGTTGGATGGTCTGACCGAACACATCAAAACCATCGGGCTGTTTCGGCAAAAGGCCAAGAACGTCATCAAGATGAGCCAGTTACTGGTCGATGAATTCGACGGCGAAATTCCCAGTTCCCGCGCCGCATTGATGAGCCTGCCCGGCGTGGGCCGCAAAACCGCCAATGTGGTTTTGAACATGTGGTTCCATATGCCAACGCAGGCGGTGGACACTCATATCTTCCGGCTTGGCAACCGCACCGGTATTGCGCCTGGAAAAGATGTGGATGCGGTAGAACGCGCTATTGAAGACAATGTACCGGCCGAGTATCAGCTACACGCGCACCACTGGCTGATCCTGCATGGCCGCTATGTGTGCAAGGCGCGCAAACCAGTGTGTGCCAATTGTATAATTCGTGATCTCTGCCCCTTTGAGGAAAAGACCCTATGACCAAGAAATACCAGATTGTCGGCATCGGTAACGCGATGGTGGATGTGCTTGCCCATGCCGAGGACAGTTTTCTGTTCGATAACGGCATTGAAAAGGGGATCATGCAGTTGATCGACATGGACCGCGCGGTTGAACTGTATGGCAAGATCGGCCCCGCGACGGAAATTTCCGGTGGCTCGGCCGCCAACACCATCGCCGGTGTTGCCCATCTGGGTGCGCGGACGGCCTATGTCGGCAAGGTCAAGGATGATCAGTTGGGTGGCATTTTTGCCCATGATCTGCGCTCGCAAGGGGTGGATTACGAAACCGCCTTTGCCGCCAAGGATGCGCCGCAGGAAACGGGCCGCTGCATTGTGATCGTATCACCCTGTGGCGAACGGTCGATGAACACCTATCTGGGCGTGACCGAATTTCTGGAGCCATCCGATATTGATGAATCCCAAATGGCACAGGCGGAGTGGATTTATCTGGAAGGATACCGTTTTGACGGGCCGGACAGCCACGAAGCATTCGCCAAGGCGAACAAGGCCTGCAAGGCGGCAGGTGGCAAGGTGTCTTTGACGCTATCGGATCCGTTTTGCGTTGAACGCCACCGCGATGCGTTCCGCGAAATGATCAAGTCGGATGTGGATTTGTTGTTCTGCAACCGCGCCGAGATGCTGTCGATGTACCAGACCGAAGATTTTGACGCAGCACTGGAACAGGCCGCCGCCGAAGTGGAAATCGTCGCTTGCACCGATTCCGAAAACGGCGCGCATATCCTGTCAGGCGGGCAACGCTGGCACGCACCGGCCGTGCCGACCGACATCGTCGATGCCACCGGAGCAGGTGATCTGTTTGCGGGGGCTTTTCTGTGGGGGCTGGTGAATGGTCATGACCTGAAGGCTTGCGGCAACATGGGGTGCATCGCAGCGTCCGAGGTGATCAGCCATATTGGTGCACGCACCGAAGTGGACCTGACCGAAGTGTTCAAGGCCAAGGGGCTGATTTCCTAGCCCTTTGGCCCCAGTTTGGCGTGGATTTCGTCCAGGTCAATTTCGCCGGTGGGCATTTTGTTGTTCGGGTCATGCACGTCGTATTTGAACAGGTTGAAATCGCGTTTGTAGATTTCATAGACCAGATGCAGCGACAGATCGTCGAAATAATCGGCGATCGGGTGGGCGCGTTTGGGGCCGTGGCCTTCGGATTCATTGAACCGCGGAATTTCGGTCAGGTTGACGGGGTGTCGGGTCTCGATTGAATCCAGCACCTTTTGCATCCCGTCGTCAAAGGTTTCGACGGGAAAAATATGGTCATACCGCCCGCCGTTCATGATGAAGGTGGAAACATGGCCCGACATGGCCGACCAATGGATATCGGGGTCCATCGGGCGGCGCCAGCGGATGGTGTCGCGGGCAAACAGCAAAAACCGGCGGAACGATTTGATCTGGTCAAATTCAAACCCCGTTTCCGGATCCCCCACTTCGATCCCGTATTTCTGGATCAGCAGCGGCACCAGTTTGCCGCGATAGCGTTTGCCGTTGCGCTGGATGCCGCAGATTTTATCAAAGAACGAACTGAGAATCCGTCCGTAAGGATTGCGCACGCAGGTAAAGGCGGGTGATTTGTGATTCAGCACATTCGCCTCGATCACCGGCTGGCTGTCCTCGATCCCCCATTTGTGGATTTTGCTTTTGGCGTCGTGAATGTCACCATCGAAGAATTCCCCGTGGTCCGAATAATACATGATTTGCCCGATGGTCGAGCAGGCACATTTGGGGACAACACGATAAACGACACTTTCGCTTTCTGTCATCCAGACTCCGGGAAAACCCATAATATTCACTCGCCTTTAATTATTTGTCGCGCCGCAAAATGTGACCCAAGGACAATTGCGCCTAAAAAAGCAAATAAACGCTGTATATTCAACGTCCATTCGCGTTATTTAGGGACGATAAGCGGTTTTTCGGGGTTGCGGTTCAACAAATGGCAAAAATTGCCTTTATTCTTTTATGTCACAAAGACCCGGATGCGATCATAAAGCAGGCCGAACGGTTAACTGCGGCCGGCGATTTTATGGCAATCCACTTTGATGCGCGGGCGAATCCGGCCAGTTTCGAGATGATAAAGGAGGCGTTGGGCGACAACCCCAATGTGACCTTTGCCAAAAAGCGGATCAAATGCGGCTGGGGGGCGTGGTCACTGGTGCAGGCCACCTTGAACGCGGTCGAAGCGGCGGTTGACGCATTCCCGCGGGCGACTCATTTCTACATGTTGTCGGGGGATTGCATGCCGATCAAATCGGCCAGCTATGTGCATGATTTTCTGGACAATGACGATGTGGACTACATCGAAAGCTTTGATTACTTCGAAAGCAACTGGATCAAAACAGGCTGGAAAGAAGAGCGTCTGATTTATCGCCACTTCTTTAACGAACGCACCCAGCCAAAGCGGTTTTACGGGTCTTTCAAGTTGCAGGAAAAGCTGGGCCTGACCCGTGAAATTCCCGCCGATTTGCAGATCATGATCGGCAGCCAATGGTGGTGCCTGCGCCGCCGCACGATCGAGTGGATCCTGGACTTCACCCGCAAGCGCAAGGATGTGATGCGGTTTTTTCGCACCACTTGGATTCCGGATGAAACCTTTTTCCAGACCCTTGTGCGCCATCTGGTGCCTGAAAACGAGATCAAGGCGCGCACCCTGACATTTCTGGTGTTTTCCGATTACGGCATGCCGGCGACGTTCTATAACGACCATTACGATTTGTTGCTGGGCCAGAATTTCCTGTTTGCCCGCAAGATCAGCCCCGAGGCGCATGAGCTGAAGCGCAAGCTGGGGGATCTTTATGCCAGCGAAAAGACGGATTTCCAGATTTCGAACGAAGGCCAGCGGCTGTATAAATTCCTGACCAACCGTGGTCGCGTGGGCCGCCGCTTTGCCCCGCGGTTCTGGGAGGCCGAAAGCACAATTGGGCGTGACCGTGAATTGTTGATCGTGTTGTGCAAGAAATGGCATGTGGCCAAGCGACTGGTGGAAACGGTGCGGCAGGTCACGGATTTACCCGTGATCGAATATCTGTTTGACGAAGAGTCCACCGCGTTGCCTGATCTGGGGGGGATCCAGTCAACACTGGCCAAACGCACCCGCCACCGCAGGGCGCTGACGCGGATGCTGTTTGATTATTACAACACCAACCGGATGCTGATTTGTCTGGACCCCAATAACGTCGATCTGTTGAAGGATTTCCAGACAGGTGGCTCGAATATCAGGTTGCTGGAAATCGAGTGTAATTTTAGCGATAATTATCTGATCGGCCATGCCAAACGGGTCGGGTTGGCGGGTGAAAAAACACCGCCCGAAACCATTGCCAAACTGTTGCCGACCATCCGTCAGGATGTGGTATTCGAAAGCGAACAGATCCGCGAGGCAGGGTTCGAGCATCATTCCATGATCCGCGAGAAGAACTCGGTCGATGAAAACACCCCGCCTATTGCAGGGTTCCTTGACATAGCGGATGATAAGGCGCGACAGATCGCCGAGACCAACCACCTGTTCACCGACTAAGGATTGCCCGATGCCCTATGCCTATGACGACCAGAATATTTTCGCCAAAATCCTGCGCGGGGAAATCCCCTGTGGCAAGGTGATGGAGACCGAACACACGCTGGCCTTTCATGACATCAGCGAACAGGCCCCGCATCATGTGCTGGTTATTCCCAAAGGGCCTTATGTCTGTTTTGACCATTTTGCAGCCGAAGCCACGGGCGCCGAGATTGTTGATTACACCCGCACCATTGGCGCTGTGTGCAAACAGTTGGGGATCGAGCCGGGCGACGGGGGCGACGGGTATCGTCTGATTGCCAACGCAGGACGTGACGCAGTGCAGGAAGTGCCGCATCTGCATGTGCATATTCTGGGCGGCCGTCCCTTGGGGCGGATGTTGCAACCCGCTTAGGGGGTGCGTGAATCTGCCGGGGTGCTGCATCTGATTTTGATCAGCAGAACCGCGATGGTAAACAGCAAAACCGCAAGGAAATTGAATTTATAGGCCGGCGGTAGCACGGTCAGAACCATCGGGATGGATTCAAGGAACAATACGGCCACCACCCATGGGCAATTTTCCTGTGTGCGGGCATGTTTGATCACCAGTATCAGCGGCAGCAACAACAAGGTATAATCATACAAGACGATGTAGGGGCTGGTGAAGAACGCAGCCAGCCCTGCGACCACCCAGAACCTGTCGGATTTGGCATCCCGAAACGCATAGGCCCCCAGCCCGCAGAGCGCCGCCAGCAGTGCAAAATGCAAAATCCATCTTATTGCGACCGGAACCCCGAACGGGGCCAGCGCCACAAAAAGGGACGATCTGTACGGGTTTTCAAGCTGCATCGCCAACAGGTTGTCCGATGCGGATTTGAGCAGGGACAAAAACTGCAACCATATATCGCTGCCATAAAACAGGCTGGTGGACAGGATCGCAACAGCGGCAATAATGATTGATGGCAATATCGATTTGGGCAGGGTTTTGAGGAAATACAAAAACAGGATCACCCCGCCGACATGAGGTTTCGTCGCAACCACCGTCAGGGCAATCAACGCCAACACAGGATGGCGTTTTGACAGGTGATACCCCAGCAGCAGAAACACCAGAAAGAATACCGTGGGGTGGCCGAAAGCGATGGGGATCAGCAACGGAAAGGCCGAAAGGATAATGATCTCGCGGAACCTGTCGCGAAACAGGGAATGGATGGTCAGGTAATAGGCTGTCAGGCCGATAAAGTTGAACACCACATAGGCAACGGGGGCCTGAAACAGGGCCAGGGCCTGACTGTAGGGCAGCAATAGTGGCGGGTAAAACCACGGAAAAGCGCCCGGCGTGCCGTAGGTTGGCGCGAACTGGGCGACAAAGCTGTCCCAGTCAAACACCAATTGCGCTTGCCCGTTGTTTGCCAATACCCCTGCCAGATGAAATGTGTGGAAATCAAAGATGCCATATGTTTCCCATCTGGCAAATTTCAGGATCACAAATACAAATGGCAGCGCAGCAAGGATCCAGAACAGGGTTTTGCTGAAATAAGCCGAGCTGTTTTCGGATCGGGGCATCGTAGCCTTTTCATAACTTAAACAATAGAATGCGTTCCCTACTGTTATCCCGCGTCTGGAACGAAGGCAACGGTTGCGCGTTTCCATGGCAAAGGCTGAATTCGCGCACTTGTCTAACAAATTTGCAGGGCGTAGCAAAAGGCGCGATTGACGCCTTGTCCGTGCGCTGTGGATCGTTATCATGGCGCCAACACTTTGACGAATGGAGCAACCATGACAACCCAAGCCCCCGAAACCGTAATAGTCGATAAATACCGTATTTCCTGTGATGGTGGCGGGGTGAATGGCCACCCAAAGGTCTGGTTGCAAATTCCGGATGAGCACGGCTGGGTCGAGTGCCCCTATTGCGATACCAAATTCATCCATAGCGATTATGTGAAAAAAGACTAGGCCGGTTGGTGGCCGCATTGCTCCCGTTCGGGCGCTTTGCCCAAGGAGAATGACATGAGTTTTGGCAAAGGCTGCCACCTGCATCTGATCGACGGCTCGGCCTTTATTTTCCGCGCCTATCACGCATTGCCTCCGCTTACGCGCAAATCCGACGGGTTGCCGATTGGTGCCGTCGCGGGGTTTTGCAACATGCTGTATAAGCAGGTCGAGGCCAACAAGGGGCCGGATGCACCCACCCATGTCGCGGTAATTTTCGACTACTCCGGCAAGACGTTTCGCAACGAAATCTACGACAAATACAAGGCCAACCGCCCGCCCGCGCCCGAAGATCTGGTGCCACAGTTCCCCCTGACCCGCGACGCCACCCGCGCCTTTAACATCGCCTGTCACGAGGTCGAGGGGTTCGAGGCCGACGACATCATCGCCACCCTGTCCAAACAGGCCCGCGCGGCGGGTGGGCGTTGCACCATCATCAGTTCGGACAAGGATTTGATGCAGCTTGTCGGTGGTGGCGTTGAAATGCTGGATGCGATGAAGAACAAGCGGATCGGTGTGGACGGGGTGCGCGAAAAATTCGGTGTCGGGCCGGAACGCGTGGTCGATGTGCAGGCGCTGGCGGGGGACAGTGTTGACAACATCCCCGGCGCGCCCGGTATCGGTATTAAAACAGCGGCGCTGTTGATCAACGAATATGGTGATCTGGAAACGCTGCTGGAACGGGCCGAGGAAATCAAGCAACCCAAACGCCGTCAGGCGCTGATCGAAAACGCCGATCTGATCCGCCTTTCAAAGCAACTGGTTACGCTGGTTGACGATATGGATCTGGATTTCACGCTGGATGATCTGGAATTGAAAGAGCCGGAGCCGGAACCCCTGATGTCGTTTTTGGCAAAAATGGAATTTCGCACGCTGACCAAACGGATCGCCGAGCAGATGGGGATTGAACCGCCCGCGATAGAGGTGGCGGCGGCCCCTATTGATGCCCCCGATGCCCCGCCGTTTGATGCCGAAAAATACGAATGGGTCAAGGATGTGGATGCCCTGACCAAATGGATCGAGCGGATTTACGAGCGTGGTTATGTGGCAGTAGATACCGAAACCACGGGGCTGGATACTATGCGGGTTGATCTGGTCGGCATTTCGCTGTGTGTCGAGGCCGGCGAGGCCTGTTACATCCCGCTGCGCCACAAGGAAAGTGCGGGGGATGATCTGTTTGCTTCGGACGCACTGGCCGAGGGGCAGATGAATTTCGATGTGGCGCTGACCATGCTAAAGCCGATGCTTGAGGATGAAAGCATCCTGAAAATCGGCCAGAACATGAAATACGATGCCAAGATTTTCGCCCGCGTCGGTGTGGATGTTGCCCCGATTGATGACACCATGTTGTTGTCCTATGCCCTGCATGCGGGGTTGCACAATCACGGTATGGATGCCCTTTCGGAACGCTATCTGGATCATACGCCAATCCCGATCAAACCGCTGCTGGGCACAGGCAAATCCGCGATCACCTTTGACAAGGTCAAGGTGGCGGATGCCGTCCCCTATGCCGCCGAGGATGCCGATATCACCCTGCGTCTGTGGCAGACGTTCAAGCCGCGCCTGCATGTGGAGCAGGTGACCACGGTTTACGAAACCATGGAACGCCCGCTGGTGCCGGTTTTGGCGCAGATGGAGATGTATGGCATCAAGGTGGACCGCGATGTTCTTAGCCGGATGTCGAACAACTTTGCGCAGAAAATGGCGGCGCTCGAGGCTGAAATCCATGAATTGGCGGGGCGGTCGTTTAACGTGGGGTCGCCCAAACAGCTGGGTGAAATCCTGTTTGATGAAATGGGCCTTGAGGGCGGCAAAAAGGGCAAGACCGGCGCCTATGCCACCGGTGCCGATGTGCTGGAGGATCTGGCCGCCGAGGGCAACGAGCTGGCCGCACGGGTGCTGGATTGGCGCCAGCTTAGCAAGTTGAAATCGACCTATACAGACGCGCTTCAGGATCACATAAACCCCGACACAGGCCGCGTGCATACGTCCTATGTGATTGCGGGGGCGAATACGGGGCGGCTGGCCTCGACCGATCCGAACCTGCAAAATATTCCGGTGCGCACCGAAGAAGGGCGCAAAATCCGCGAGGCCTTTGTGGCGGACGAGGGCAAGGTTTTGCTGTCGCTGGATTACAGCCAGATCGAGTTGCGGATACTGGCGCATATTGCCGACATTGAAGCGCTGAAACAGGCGTTTCGCGACGGGCTGGACATTCACGCGATGACCGCAAGCGAGATGTTCAACGTGCCAATGGACGAAATGACACCGGACATCCGCCGCAAGGCCAAAGCGATCAATTTCGGGGTGATCTATGGCATCTCGGGCTATGGTCTGGCCCGTAACCTGCGTATTCCGCGCAAAGAGGCACAGGGGTTCATCGACCGCTATTTTGAACGCTTCCCCGGCATCCGCACCTATATGGACGCGACGGTGGAATATGCCAAAGAGCATAAATATGTGAAAACCCTGTTTGGCCGCAAAATCCACACGCCCGAGATGGGATCAAAAGGCCCGCGCGCCGGTTTTGCCAAACGCGCGGCGATCAATGCGCCAATACAAGGGTCGGCCGCCGACATCATCCGTCGCGCGATGGTGCATATGCCTGCGGCGATTGATGGTATGCCCGCCAAGATGCTGTTGCAGGTCCACGATGAACTGATCTTCGAGGTGGATAAGGATGCGGTGGACGATGTAACCAAAGTGGCACGTGATGTGATGGAGGGCGCACCAATGCCCGCCGTCAAACTGGACGTGCCGTTGATTGTGGATGCAGGGGTCGGGGCCAACTGGGCCGAGGCACATTAGGGATTTTGGATTGTTGCCCCGCACTTGATGCGGGGCCTCTTTATGCCGGTTGCAGGTCCGGGACAGCTTATGGTTCTACTATCCACTCCAACCCGTCCACCGTGCGCCCCTTTGGGTGGTATTCGCCGCTGACGAACCCCTTGTAGCCATCCGCATCAATCTGTTTGAAGAAACCGGCGTAATCAATATCGCCGATGTCCGGCTCATGCCGCCCCGGTGCGCCTGCGATTTGGATATGCACTGCGCGGTGGCCGTGTTTCGCCCATGTGGCGGGCAGATCATTGGTGATCATATGCGCGTGGTAGGCATCGAATTGCAGGTTCACATTGGGGGCATCCACCGCAACCAGTATTTCGGCGGCCTGATCGAAATCATTCAGGAAATAACCGGGGATGTCGGTGGGGTTGATCGGCTCGATGGTCAGGCTTTGCTTGGGTGCCATTGCGGCGGCCCATTTCAGATTTTCGATAAACGTCGCCCGCGCCACCGCCCCTTTGGCACGCCCCGCCATAATGTGGATATGGGCGGGTTTCAGCAGTTGCGCATAGCGCAGGGTGCGTTTGAAATCGTACTGGAACCGCGCCTCACCATTCGGGATCGCCGCATAGCCCCGATCCCCACCCGCCCAGTTCGGCGGCGGGGTGTTGATCAGCGCCATTTTCAGATTGTGCTTGATCAGGGCCGAGCGCATTTCCTGCGCCGGATTGTCATAGGGGAACAGGATTTCCACCACGTCGAACCCGGCATCCTTGGCCGCGCCAAAGCGTTCGATTAGCGGGTATTCGGTGAATAGCATCGTCAGATTGGCGCAGAAGGTGGGCATGTCAGGTTAACTCGTCACTGGGGATAATGGGGAAGAATTCGCCGCCCGACCAGATGCCGAACCAGCCGTCATGGTGGGCACCAATGTCGACAAGGCGATAGAAGCTCTTGCGATCAATCAAAGCCTCGAGATTGGCGCGTATCAGCACATAGGGGGATGGCTCGCCGGTTTCGGCGTCGCGTTCAACGCGGATCGGATGGTCTGGACCTGCGGTGGCAAAATCGCCGACGTTGGTTTCAAATGTCAGGGTCTGGTCCGCCCCGCTGCCCGCCCCCTCGAAATCCACCGCCACAAAGGGTGCGTCATCCACCGTGATACCGACCTTTTCCACCGGCGTAACAAGGAAATAATCCTCGCCGTCCTTGCGCAGGATGGTGGAAAACAGCCGCACCAGTTCCGGCCTGCCAATCGGCGTGCCCAGATAGAACCATGTTCCGTCCCGCGCAATCCGCATATCCAGATCACCGCAGAAATCGGGATTCCACAGATGCACCGGCGGCAACCCGCCTTTTGAGGCCTTTCGCGCCGCGGATGCGAGGCTTTCCGCCGATGGCTTCACAATCTTTTCATCATTCATAGCGTTTGCCGTTTGTAACCCGTGCAATTTGTCCGTTAAATACACACATAACCGTGTAAAGGGAGTGTGTCATGAGCAAAGCCGAAAATCTGGTCGCCGATATCGAGGCATTGGGCGCGAAACTGGCCAAGGCCAAGTCGGTGATTTCCAGCCGGTTCATCGGGCAGGAACGGGTCGTGGACCTGACGCTAAGCGCTTTGTTGTGTGGCGGGCACGGGTTGCTGATCGGTGTGCCGGGCCTTGGCAAAACACGGCTGGTCGAATCGCTGTCCACTGTGATGGGGCTGGATGGCTCGCGGATACAGTTCACGCCGGATCTGATGCCGGCCGATATTCTGGGGTCCGAAGTGCTGGATGAATCCGGTGGTAAACGGGAATTCCGGTTTATCGAAGGGCCGATTTTCTGCCAGCTGCTGCTGGCCGATGAAATCAACCGCGCATCCCCGCGGACGCAATCGGCCTTGCTACAGGCGATGCAGGAGAAAAAGGTTAGCATCGCGGGCAAGGAACGCGAATTGGGTGTGCCGTTTCATGTGTTGGCCACGCAAAACCCGATCGAGCAGGAAGGCACCTATCCGCTGCCCGAAGCCCAACTGGACCGCTTTTTGGTGCAGATTGATGTGAACTATCCTGACCGCGACACCGAAAAGGCGATCATTCTGGCGACAACGGGTGTCGAGGATGGCGGGGTTCGCCAGGTGTTTACCGCACAGGAATTGCTGGATGCGCAAACCTTGCTTCGCCGGATGCCGGTGGGCGAGGCAGTGGTGGATATGATCCTTGATCTGGTCCGCGCCTGCCGTCCAGAGGACGAGTTGTCGACACTGGAAGTACGCGAAAACGTGTCATGGGGGCCGGGACCACGCGCGGCGCAGGCGTTGATGATGACGGTGCGCGCGGCGGCGTTGCTGGACGGGCGGCTTGCCCCGACACCCGATGATGTGATCGACATGGCACGGCCGGTGTTGATGCACCGGATGGCGCTGTCCTTTGCCGCCAAGGCGCGTGGTGAAACGCTGGGTGATCTGATTGATTCCGTGGTGGCGCAGGTTGGCAAAAGCGAGGCTGCGGCGTGACAGGACCAGCCGCCCTAAGACGTAAATCGGCGGAATTGGCGGGGGCTTTGCCGCCGTTGCTGGCCGATGCAGAACGGCTGGCGGCGATGGTGCTGCTGGGCGAACACGGGCGGCGACACGCCGGACAAGGCGATGAATTCTGGCAATACCGCGTGGCGATGGACGGGGACGAGGCCCGCAATATCGACTGGCGGCGTTCGGCCCGATCGGATGTGCATTTCATCCGGCAAAGGGAATGGCAGGCGGCGCAATCGGTGATGCTCTGGGTGGACGAGGCTGCTTCGATGCGGTTCACCTCGGCAAAAGATCTGGCCACCAAGGGCGAGCGGGCGCGGGTATTGGCGATGGCCGCGTCGATCCTGCTGGTGCGGGGCGGCGAAAAGGTGGGTCTGACCAGCAGCGCGAATCCACCGCGATCAGGTCAGGGGCAACTGGTGCGCATGGCGCAGGAATTGTCGGGGCTGGAGGCCGAGGCGGATTATGGCGCCCCCGAAACCCACGGCATGCGCCCCAATACCCGTGCGGTGTTCATATCGGATTTTCTGGGTGATATTGCGGGGGTGCAAAAGGCGCTGACCGATGCGGCGGATCGCGGGGTCAAAGGCGCTTTGGTGCAGATACTGGACCCGCAGGAAGAGGCCTTTCCTTTTGACGGGCGCACGATTTTCGAAAGCATGGGCGGCACCCTGCGCCATGAAACCCTGAAGGCAGGGGATTTGCGGGATCGTTATTTGCAACGGCTGGCGGAACGCAAGGCGGCGCTGGCCGATCTGGCGCATAGAACCGGCTGGCAATACGCCTGCCATCACACCAATGACGCGCCGCGTGTGGCGCTGACCTGGATTTATCACGCATTGGAGCGGCGGCACTGATGTTCACACTCGGCCCGATAGGTTTTACCGCGCCCTGGCTGTTGCTGGGGCTGATCGCATTGCCGATCCTGTGGATTTTGCTGCGCGCGGTGCCCCCTGCACCGATCAAACGCCGCTTCCCCGGTGTGGCGCTGTTGCTGGGGTTGACGGATGATGAAACCCAGACGGACAAAACCCCGTGGTGGCTGATGCTTTTGCGGATGCTGGCGATGGCTTTGGTGATCATCGGGTTTGCGGGGCCGGTGCTGAACCCGAAAACCGAAGTGACGGGCAAGGGCCCGTTGTTGATTGTGGCTGATGGCACTTGGGCCGATGCGCGCGACTGGTCCGCGCGGCGGGACCGGATGGCGGGGCTGCTTGAAGAAGCGTCACGCGCGGGGCGGGTGGTGTCGGTGGCGTTGCTGACGGACCTGCCAGCGGGAGAGGTGCAGTTTTTGTCGGCGGATGTTTGGCAGACACGTTTGGGCGGGCTGACCCCGAAACCGTGGGCACCGGATGCCGAAGCGATCGCCGAGTGGGTGGACGGTTTGGGCGATGGTGGTTTTGAAACCTTCTGGATGTCCGACGGGTTGGCCCGCGCGGGGCGCGAAGAGCTGTTGGCGGCGCTTGAGGACAAAGGTGCTGTGACGGTGATGCAATCCCCCCGTCCGGTGCTGGGGTTGAAACCGGTGCAGATCAAGGATGGCGCGTTGCAAATCACAGCGGTGCGTAGTGCTGCGGTGGATGCGGCAACGGTGACGATCACCGCCGTCGGGCTGGACCCCGCAGGCATTGAGCGCGAATTGGCGCGGGTCGAGGCGACGTTCGAGGCAGGCGCGGACACCGCCGAAGTGGCGCTAAGCCTGCCGCCCGAGTTGCGCAACCGCATTTCGCGGTTCACCATTCAGGGTGTGCATTCAGCGGGTGCTGTGACGCTGGCCGACGACGGGCTGCGCCGCCGCGAAGTGGCCCTGATCGCCCCGCATGACACGCAGGAGGGGCTGCAACTGCTGTCGCCCCTGCATTACCTGAAACAGGCGCTGGAACCTACGGCGGACCTGATCAAAGGCGGGCTGGAAGATGTGCTGCCCGCCAATCCCGATGTGATTATTCTGGCTGATGTGGCCAAGCTGACCGAGGACCAGAAGGCCGGTTTGGTCGAGTGGGTAAACAAGGGCGGATTGCTGGTGCGCTTTGCCGGTATGCGCATGGCGGCGAGTGACCTTAGCCGCCGCGAAGAAGACGTGCTGATGCCGGTGCGCCTGCGGGCCGGTGGGCGCACTGTGGGCGGCGCGATGAGCTGGGGCGAACCGAAGGCCCTGCAACCCTTCCCCGAAAATTCGCCGTTCTACGGGCTGCAAATTCCCGACGATGTGACGGTCACCTCGCAGGTGCTTGCGCAGCCTGATCCCAATCTTGCCGGTCGGGTAATTGCCGCGCTGGCCGATGGCACGCCGCTGGTCACCCGCAAGGAAATGGGGCTGGGGCAGGTGGTGCTGTTCCACGTCACTGCGAATGCGGAATGGTCCAGCCTGCCGCTGTCGGGCCTGTTTGTGCAGATGCTGGAGCGGCTGGCGATTTCGACCCGCCAGATCGCGCCAAGTGCCGAAGATCTGGAGGGCACCATTTGGGCACCGGTGCGGGTGCTGGATGCGTTCGGGCAGTTGGCCGATGCGGGGGCGATGGCAGGGGTGAAGGGTGAAGATCTGGCTGCCGGCGCGGTGACGGCAACCATGCCGCCGGGCTTGTATGAAAGCGATGAACAGCGCGTTGCGGTGAATGCCGTTGGCGGGGAAACTGTGCTGGAAACGGCCATATGGCCCGCGCGGATTGCGGTCGAGGGGCTGAATGTGGCGCGTGAAACTCTGCTGAAAGGTACCTTTCTGGCGGCAGCTTTGGGGCTGTTGATGTTGGACATTCTGGCCTCGCTCTGGTTGTCCGGTCGCCTGACCGGCCCGCGTAGCGGTGTGGCGGCGATGCTGGCGCTGGGCCTGCTGGCGTTTGGGGATCACGCGCAAGCGCAACAGGTGGATGATGAATTTGCGATCAATGCCACCGCCGAGGTGGTTTTGGCCCATGTCCTGACCGGCGATACGCAGGTGGACGACATCGCGCAGGCGGGGCTTTTGGGGCTGTCGGATGTGTTGTTCCAGCGCACCTCGATCGAACCGGCCGATCCGATCGGTGTGAATATCGAAACCGACGAACTGTCGTTCTTTCCGCTGCTTTATTGGCCGATTACGGCGAATCAGAAGATGCCCTCAAAAGAGGCTTACACCAAACTGAACCGTTACCTGCGCACGGGCGGGATGATCCTGTTTGATACCCGAGATGGCGATATTGCCGGTTATGGCAGCCAGACGCCCGAGGGGCGTAAATTGCAGCAACTGGCGTTGGGGCTGGATATTCCGCCGCTGGAACCGCTGCCGCTGGACCATGTTTTGACCCGCAGTTTTTATCTGCTACAGGAATTTCCCGGTCGCTTTGTCGGCCGTGATGTCTGGGTCGAGGCTGCACCGCCGGACGCTGAAAAGGTGGAAGGTATGCCGTTTCGCAACCTGAATGATGGTGTGACGCCGGTTGTGATCGGCGGCAATGACTGGGCGGCGGCCTGGGCGGTGGACAATGTGGGCAACTACATGTTTCGCGTCGGGCGCGGCTATACCGGCGAACGCCAGCGCGAGATAGCGTTTCGTTTTGGTGTTAATCTGGTGATGCATGTGCTGACGGGCAACTATAAATCGGATCAGGTGCATGTGCCTGCCCTGCTGGAACGGTTGGGGCAGTGACATGAACAATTCCATCCTGTTTTCCCCGATCATCCCGCTGCCCGTTCTGGCCATCTTGGCGGCGCTGGCGGTTTTGTTCATCGGCTTTGCCATCTGGCGCAAATTGGCAGGCTGGCCCCTGCGCGGGTTGGCGGCGCTGGTGCTGATCGGCGCACTGGCCAATCCGGCCTTGCAGCAAGAAGACCGCGAACCGCTGACCGATATCGTGCTGCTGGTGGTGGATGAAAGCGCCAGTCAGAAGGTGTCGGACCGGCAAGATCAAACCGCCACGGCACTGGCCGAACTGACCGCCCGCATCACCGCCCGCCCCAACACCGAATTGCGCGTAACCACGGTGCCCGATGCCGAAGGCGACGGCGGCACCTTGTTGATGGGCGCTGTGGCCGAGGCCTTGGCCGACATCCCCCAATCGCGCATTGCCGGTGTGCTGTTGCTGACGGACGGACAGGTGCACGATGTGGACCTTGCCCCGAATATTCCGGCCCCTGTGCATACCCTGCTGACGGGACATAAAACCGATTGGGACCGGCGGCTAAGCGTGAAAAATGCCCCCGGTTTTGCCATACTGGGCGAAGAGGTTTTGCTAACCCTGCGCATTGATGACCAAGGTGCGGTTCCGAACGGGCTGGGCAAGCTGGCTGAATTGGAAATCTCGGTCGATGGTGGGCCGGCGCAAGCGTATAATGTGCCGATCAGGCAGGACTTGGAACTGCCGGTGACGCTGCCCCATGGCGGCATGAACGTGATCCAGTTTACCGTGCCGGAAAGTGATGGCGAGTTGACCAACCGCAACAATATCGCCGTGGTGCAGATAAACGGCGTGCGTGATCGTTTACGGGTGCTGCTGGTGTCCGGCGAGCCGCATCCGGGCGAGCGCACTTGGCGCAATTTGCTGAAATCCGACAGCTCGGTCGATCTGGTGCACTTCACCATTCTGCGCCCGCCCGGAAAACAGGACGGGGTGCCGGTGACGGAACTGTCGCTGATCGCCTTTCCGGTGCGCGAACTGTTTTTGGACAAGATCAACGATTTCGATCTTATCATCTTTGACCGCTACAAACGGCGCGGGTTGCTGCCCGGGATTTATATGGACAGCGTGCGGGATTATGTCGAACAGGGCGGGGCGCTGATGGTTGCGGCAGGGCCTGATTTTGCCGGTGCGGATTCGATCTATCATTCATCACTGGCCGATATTCTGCCTGCCGCCCCCACGGCGCGGGTCTTGGAGGAGGGCTTTAAGCCGCTGGTTTCGGACATCGGCCAGCGCCATCCGGTGACCGAAGGGCTGGAGGATTTCGCACCGCCTGTAGCCGAGGGCGAGGATGGCCCGGGCTGGGGCCGCTGGCTCCGCCAGATCGAGGTCGAGCCGCACTCGGGCAACACGGTGATGACAGGTATCGGCGACCGTCCGCTGTTGGTGCTGGATCGTGTAGGTGAGGGGCGCGTGGCGTTGCTTGCGTCCGATCAGGCGTGGTTGTGGGATCGCGGGTTTGAAGGGGGCGGGCCGCAACTGGAACTGCTGCGGCGGCTGGCGCACTGGATGATGAAGGAACCCGAGCTGGAGGAAGAAGCCCTGTGGGCCGAAGCGCAGGGGCAGACAATGACCATCATCCGCCGCACGCTGGGCGAAGAGGTGCCGGATGTCGAAGTGACCTTGCCGGATGGCAGCACGCAGATGGTGACGTTGAAACAGGTGTCGCCGGGGCGCTATCAGACCACATTCGATGGGCCAACAATCGGGCTGTACCGGCTAAGCGACGGGGAAAAGGATGCGGTAATCGCCCTTGGCCCTTCGGCCCCGCGGGAATTCGAGGAAACCATAGCCACGGGGGACAAGCTGTTGCCGGTGGTGGAACAGATGCGGGGCGGAACATTCGCATTAGAGGACGGTGTGCCATCTGTGCGCAATGTGCGGGCTGGGCGTCCGGCATCGGGGCGCGGCTGGCTAGGCATCACCCCGCGCGAGGCTTATCTAACGGCGGATGTAACGCTGATCCCGCTGTTGCCCGCATGGCTGACGCTGCTGCTTGCGGCACTGTTCACCGTAGGCGCGTGGCTGCGCGAGGGGCGCAGGTAGGGGATTCCTGACTGGCCTTAATAGTGCGGAGCGTCCAAGATAGTATTGTGTGGTGAAATTTATAGATAATTTCTACTGGCGGGGATGAAACCGCTACGGATGGCGAATTTTTACGCATCAGGCATAGTTATTATGCCGAGCTTTGGTCGATCAGACCCTAGATTTTATTGATTATTGGAAGGAATATTATGACAATTCAACGCGCACTTATTGCGGGGATACTAAGCATTGGCGCTATGGTTTCCCCGAATATTTCTACTGCCGAATCCGGTGAAAAATTTGATGCCGAGATGTGCGGCGGGTTTTTAACGCGAGACCAAATGATCGGAAATTACATCCTTTCATCCAATGTTGGCACCATGTCTTCGCGGGGGTATACGATGCCGATGCCCGCATTCACATCGTCTGTCACTATATTTGCCATTGATGGCCGGTTGGGCATGGTCAGTGATGATGGCCATCTGAATCTGGATTTGGGGCTGCCTAATGTGCAGGATAATTTGCCCATGTTGGATGCCATGGGCCAGAACTGGCTAAAGAGTAAAGACCACAAATTACCGTCAATCGAGGATGTCGAATTGGCCCTGGGCTGTGAAAGCGGTCAGAAAATACCGGTTTTTGCCGGGGAAGGCACTGTTCTTAGTGAAGATAACATAACCGGACCTGCCAAAATGAACCTATATGTGCACGGCAACGGGGATGACGGAATTTTCGCCTCCGGTTTGCTGATTGTCAGGTGGCCAGATATTGTGATGCGGTTGATGGTGTCGCTGGAACCAGTTCAATAACAACACGCAGGAGCATTTTTATGAAGATCTATTTTTTAGCAATAGCTACTGTGGTTTCAATCCTTGGCACAACTTGGGCAAATGCCAAAACTGCGCCGGAATGCAATGGATATGTGACCCTTCAATCACTTGAAGGCAATTACGAAATCGTAAATGGGCCAGCGAAAATTCATATGGCTGGCCGGGTGCTCAGCTCTCCTGCCGCAATTGCAAAAGGTTCTGCGACGATGGCCAAGGTTAGGAACACAATTGCCTTTGAATCACCGATCTTCGGGCAATTGCAGCTGGATATGAAAATTATGACTGTCGGTAAAAATGAAATGGATTTTATCAAATGGGATTTTGACGGCACGGCTGATGATACCAGTCCGTTTGATGCCGAAGATTTTGCACTTGCGTTAGGATGTAGCAAGGCGGTTAAAACCATTCGCCTTCGTGGGGAAGGGTCAGTTGATCTGCCTAATGTGGGCGCGGTGCCCGTGACGTTGTGGCTTCAGGCTGTTCCCATGGGAATAGTGTCGGGGCGCATGGATGTTATCATGCCGCCTGGAAACCTGCTGCAGTCGCGTATTTCCATGACTCGCACGGGTCCATTGGATTACGATGCTTCCGATGAACAGGATACACATGACGGGAATGAGCCGGAAAAGGCAGACGATACGGATCGGGATAGTGAAGAACTCGATCGGAGTGAACAAGAGCTGATACGAGATATCAACAGCCTTGAGCAGCTTGGCCTATTGGGTGATCTGGAAGATCTGGGCGTGACGCAAAGGCTGGAAGACAATGGGCCTATTGTTGATCCTGAATTAGAGGCGAAAGTGATAGAATTGAAAGAGAAAGGTTACCTCGAAAGTCTGGATATATCCGAGCTGATCTTAAAGTGATAAGGGTTGTTCTGGCGCGATCCGGTCGGAAATTATTCTCCCAACGTCACCTCGAATAACTGATCGCCCCAGCCATCCACCAGACAATGGGCGCGGATGAAGACCTTGTCGGTGCCTGCCGGAATGGTCACCCCGCCAAGGGAACGGGTGAAGGGCTGTTCGTGTTCATGCGGGTGCAGTAACTTGCGGTATCCCAGACGGTTGCCGTCGGCATCCAGAACCTCCCAGCCATCGGCGTAATGATCCCAGCCACTGTCGGGGTGCTTCAGGGTGACGGCGAAATTGTAGACATCACCCGAGGGCTGAACCTTTACCGCTTCGATGGTCGGGAATTCGGCCCATGCGGGAAGGGGGGCGAGTATCAGCAGGGCAAGGACAAGTTTTTTCATATCGGTCTCCGGCGTTGTTGGCGGCAGAATGACGCTTTGGCGGCGGGATGTCCCGTCACGATGGCGTGAGATCATCCGGCCCGTGGGTTTTCAATAAAACACCGCGCGATTGCGAGGCAAATTCACGCCGCCACAGGATCAGAACGGTTAACGCCGTGGCAAACAAAAGCGGGATCGCGCCCAGCAGCCATGCCAGCGCGCCAAGGGCGAAATAGACCGACCGCAGGCCGCGATTGAAACTGCGCGCCGCGGTGATATTGATTTCCGCTGCCTGATTGGCGCGGGGAACGCAGGCCGGATCATTTGCATCATTGGGGACCGAGGCCAGCATCACGGCGCAATAGCCGAACAGCCGGTGCGACCAGACGAATTTCAAAAATCCGTTGGCAAGGAACAGGGTGACGATCAGGATCTTGACCTCCCACACCATGGCCGGTGCATTATCCAGCGACAGGTCATGGGCAATGCCCAACAACTGATCCTTGTTGCCGATCAGGGCCAGACCGCCGCCGATCCCGATCATGCTGGTCGAGGCAAAAAAGGTGGTGCTCTGGCGCAGGTTGGCAAGGATATTTGCGTCAAAGATGCGTGGCTCGCGGGTGACGAACTGGGTCATCCATTCGCGCCGGTATCCGGCCATAATTACCGAAACCGACGGGTGCGCGGCATCGGCGCGCTCAATCACCCAGCCGATCCCGACCCACGCCAGCCCCAACAGGGCGACAGCAATCAGGTCAAGCGTGCTGAAAAACTGTAAACGATCAAAAAGTTCCATGCGGGTGAGCATAACGGGTCGGGAATTGACTTGCCAGTCGGATAAATTGGTTATATTTCTTTACCAATTGTAAAATCAGGAGGCTGCCCAATGGAAATGCCCAAACCCGACGCTGCGATACTTGCGCAGAAATCGCAGATCGTGGCGCGGTTGCAAGCGGTCTTGCCGGACGGGGCGGTGATCTCCGATGTGGCCGAGGTAAAGGCCTATGAATGTGACGCGCTAAGCGCCTATCGTTGCCCGCCGCTGTGCGCGGTACTACCGGCGGATACAGGCGAGGTTTCGGCGGTGCTGAAGATTTGTCACGACATGGGCGTGCCGGTGGTGCCGCGTGGCTCGGGGACGTCCTTGGCAGGCGGGGCATTGCCCACGGCGGATAGTGTTATTCTGGGCGTGGCGCGGATGAATGATGTGCTGGAGGTCGATTACGACAACCGCTTTATTCGGGTGCAATCGGGGCGCACCAACCTGTCGGTGACAGGCGCGGTCGAGGAGGACGGGTTTTTCTATGCGCCCGATCCCAGCAGCCAGTTGGCCTGTGCGATTGCCGGTAATATCGCGATGAATTCCGGCGGGGCGCATTGCCTGAAATACGGGGTGACCACGAACAACTTGTTGGGGGTCACGCTGGTGTTGATGGATGGCGAAGTTGTTGAGATTGGCGGGGCGCATCTGGATGCTTCGGGTCTGGATCTGTTGGGGCTGATTTGCGGGTCCGAAGGGCAGTTGGGTGTGGTGACCGAAGCCACGCTGAAGATATTGCCAAAGCCGGAAGGGGCGCGGCCTGTGTTGATCGGGTTTGATTCAAACGAGGTGGCGGGCGCCTGTGTATCGGATATCATCAAGGCTGGCGTTTTGCCCGTGGCGATCGAATTCATGGACCGCCCCTGTATCGAGGCGACCGAGGCCTTTGCCCACCCCGGCTATCCCAAATGCGAGGCGTTGTTGATTGTCGAGGTCGAAGGATCGGACGCCGAGATTGATTTCCAGCTGGGCCGGATCATGGAGATTGCCGCAAAGCACAATCCGGTGGAATTGCGTGAAAGCAAATCCGAGGAGGAAAGTGCCAAGATCTGGCTGGGCCGCAAATCGGCATTCGGAGCGATGGGGCAGATCAATGATTACATGTGTCTGGATGGCACGATTCCTGTGTCTGAATTGCCCTATGTGCTGCGCCGGATTGGCGAGTTGTCACAGGAATACGGGTTGGGTGTGGGCAATGTGTTTCATGCGGGCGATGGCAACATGCACCCGTTGATCCTGTATGATGCCAACAAGCCGGGTGATCTGGAACTGGCGGAACGGTTCGGGGCCGATGTGCTGCGTCTGTGTGTCGAAGTGGGCGGTTGTCTGACCGGCGAGCATGGGGTGGGGATCGAGAAGCGGGATTTGATGGTGGATCAGTTTACGCAAGCGGACATCGAGGCGCAGTTGCGCGTCAAGGATGTGTTTGATCCGAAGTGGTTGTTGAATCCGGCCAAGGTGTTTCCTTTGGGCGCGACCAAAGAGAGGCGGGCGGGGTAAGGGGGCGCTGCCCCCTCTTGGCCTTTGGCCAATTCACCCCTAGGATATTTGAGGAACAAAGATGTTGAAGCCGGTGGACGAAAAAGAACTGGGCGAGGCGATTGCAGGGGTTACGGGGCCGCTGCGGATCGTCGGTGGCGGCACGCGCGGGGTGGTGTGCGCGGGTGATGTTTTGTCAACGGCGGGGATGAAGGGGATTACGCTGTATGATCCTGGCTCGCTGACTTTGGTGGCGCGTGCCGGCACGCCTTTGGCCGAGATCAAGGCAGCGCTGGCATCCGAGGGGCAGCGCCTGCCGTTCGAGCCGATGGACCATCGCGGGTTGCTGGGCTCGGGCGGGGTGCCGACGATTGGCGGGGTTGTGGCGGCGAATGTATCGGGCCCGCGACGGGTGCAGGCGGGGGCCTGTCGGGACAGTCTGATCGGGGTGCGTTTTGTGGACGGGCGCGGCGAGGTTCTGAAAAGCGGCGGGCGGGTGATGAAGAATGTCACTGGCTATGATCTGGTCAAGCTGTTGGCGGGGTCATACGGCACGTTGGGGGTTTTGACGGAAGTGTCGTTCAAGGTGCTGCCGGATGTGGAAACCGCCGCTTGTGTGGTGCTGCATGGGTTGGATGACAGGCAGGCCGTGGCGGCGATGGCGCGGGCGTTGGGGTCACCTTTTGAGGTGACGGGGGCGGCGCATGAGGGTGGACGCACCCTGCTGCGGATCGAGGGGTTTGCGAATTCTGTGGCCTATCGTGCCGGTCGGTTGCGTGACTTGCTGGGTGGCTTTGGCGAGGTCGAGGTTCTGGATGATCCGGCGCAAGTCGCCGCGATGTGGCAGGATGTGCGTGATGTGGCACCTTTCCACAGGCGCGAAGGCGATGTATGGCGAATATCGGTCAAGCCAACGGATGCGCCCGATATGGTGGCCGGACTGGGGGCCGAGGCTGTGGTCTATGACTGGGGCGGCGGGCTGGTTTGGGCTTTGATGGCCAAAGGCACTGATCTGCGGGCGCGGATGGGGGATGTGCGCGGCCATGCAGCGCTGGTGCGGGGCGATGGTTTTGCACGGTTCCATCCCGAACCTGCAGGGTTGGCAAGGATCAGTGCGGGGATTAAGGCACAGTTTGATCCACGCGGGATATTGAATGCGGGGGTAATGAGTGGGGGTAATACTGAATCATGATGACTTTTCTAATGATTGCCATCATAGGCGGCGGTGTGATTGCATTTGTTTTATTCCGAATTCCTTATGGAAAACCGTTGTTTGTCGTTAGCGCTCTGATTGCGGCTGCTGTCATTGCCGGGTTATTGACTTCGGGAGGTTCGGCCCAACCGAACGATTTCTATGCAGGGCTGGACACGTCGGTTTTCAAGTTTTTCGGATATATTATTGTGGCCGTTTTACCCTTTCGGATAATTCTGGATGTCGGGCGTAATAAACTGAAATGGACAAAGGGCAGAACGACCATTGCATTGGTTGTCTGGGGCGTGATTTCCTTGGCGCTTCTGTATAATTTTGTTTCGGACGTTCTCAAATAAGATGCAAACCAATTTCACCCCCGAGCAAATGCGCGACCCGAACATCCAGCACGCCAATGACATCTTGCGGGCCTGTGTGCATTGCGGGTTTTGCACCGCGACCTGCCCGACCTATCAGGTGCTGGGTGATGAGCTGGACAGCCCGCGTGGGCGGATTTATCTGATCAAGGATATGCTGGAAGAAGGGCGGCCAGCGGATAGAAAGACGGTCGAACATGTGGACAAATGCCTGTCCTGTCTGGCCTGTATGACGACCTGCCCGTCGGGTGTGCATTACATGCATCTGGTGGATTACGCCCGCAGTTATATCGAGAAGACCTACAAACGCCCCCTGATGGATCGCGCTTTGCGCTGGGTTCTGGCGGCGGTCATTCCTTATCCCAAACGGTTCCGGCTGGCGCTGTTGGGAGCGAAAATCGGGCGGTCGTTTCGCGCTCTGGTACCGGATGCGCGGTTAAAGGCGATGCTGGAAATGGCGCCCAAACGCATCCCGTCGGTCAGCCGCAATGATGATCCGCAGGTGTTCCTTGCCAAAGGCGCACGCAAGAAACGGGTGGCGCTGCTGACCGGGTGTGCGCAAAAGGCGCTGAATACGGATATCAACGATGCCACCATCCGGCTGTTGCGGCGGCTGGGCTGCGAGGTGGTGATTGCACAGGGCATGGGCTGTTGCGGGGCGTTGACGCATCACATGGGCAAAGAGAAACAGGCGCATGGATCGGCGGCGGCGAATATCGCGGCGTGGATGCGGGAAGTCAGGGGCGAGGGGCTGGATGCGGTGGTGATCAACACCTCGGGCTGCGGCACCACGGTCAAGGACTACGGGCACATGTTCCGCAATGACCCGCTGGCCGAGGATGCAGCGGTGATTGCGGGGCTGGCGGTGGATGTCAGCGAATTGCTGGCCACGCTGGAGTTTCCCGAAAACGCGGCCAAGGGGATGCGCGTGGCCTATCACGCGGCCTGTTCGCTGCAACACGGGCAACAGGTGAAAACCCAACCGAAAACCTTGCTGAAACGCGTGGGGCTCGAGGTGGTGGAACCGGCGGACAGCCATTTGTGTTGCGGCTCGGCCGGGACCTATAACCTGATGCAGCCGGAGATTTCCAAAGAACTGCAGGCCCGCAAGGTGCGCACACTCGAGGCCAAGGCACCGGATGTGATCGCGGCGGGCAATATTGGCTGTATGATCCAGATTGGTGGTGGCACCGATGTGCCGGTGGTGCATACGGTGGAATTGCTGGACTGGGCGCTGGGCGGTCCGAAACCGCGTGCAATTTCCGAAAATCAGCCTTAATCTCGCCGTAACGGGCCGTTATGTCGAAATACAATAGGATGCGGCAAGTGACGGAGGAAGTATGCGGTTTTTCTTAAGTGTTCTGGTCTTTCTGGCCGGTTTTGCCTCGGCGGGGTATTCCGAGGAGCATAGCGGGCTGCGCAAGATGGTAACTGGCGACGACAGTCGCGGTTGGGAGGCCGTCGGGCGTTTGAACATCGCCGGAACAAGCATGTGCACTGGTGCCTTGATCGCGCCTGATCTGGTGCTGACCGCGGCGCATTGCATGTTTGACAAGGATAGTCGCAAACAGGTGGACGCCACCAAGATCGAGTTTCTGGCCGGATGGCGCGGCGGGCGGGCCACGGCCTATGCACGTGTGAAACGGGCGGTGGTGCATCCGGAATATACCTATGCGGTGAATTCCCGTGATATCCGTGTGCGCAACGATATTGCAGTGCTGCAATTGACCCGTCCAATCCACAAAACCTCGATCACACCGTTTTCCACCGGTCCAAGGCCGCGCAAGGGGGCGATGGTCGGGGTGGTTTCCTATGCTCGCGGGCGGGCGGATTCTCCGTCAATAGAAGAAAGCTGCCGCGTACTGGCGCGACAATCGGGGAATTTGATTATGTCGTGCGATGTGGATTTCGGGGCCAGTGGTGCGCCGGTATTCAATATGGAAAACGGAAACCCGCAGATTGTATCCGTTGTGTCGGCGATGGCCGAGGTGCAGGGGCGAAAGGTGGCGCTGGGCATGTCGCTGGCTGAACCGTTGCAAGTGGTTCTGGAAAAGCTGAAAGAAACCGAAGGGCCGTTTCAAACGTTTGAACCCACCTCGCAGCGTATAATTATGCAAGGCCCGTTAGATCACACAGGTGCGAAATTTGTCCGCCCGTAATGCAGGTATAGACGGCATCACGGGGCTATTGAAATGCGGTGTCGTTCTTTCATATTTTTTTGCGGTTCTTGCACCGACTGTTGCACAAAGTGATTCCAGTTTGCGCCGCCTGACCACCCGGTCAGACGTGTTCGGATGGGAGGCCGTGGGCCGTGTCGATATCGGTTCTGACGGGTTTTGCACGGGTGTTCTGTTGCGCTCCGATATCGTGCTGACAGCCGGTCATTGCCTGTTTGATCCCGATACGGGCAAGCGTAATGATCCGACCGGGATCATATTCAAAGCAGGTATGCGTGACGGGAAATCTGTTGCCGTGCGCAAGGTCGCCCGTGGTGTGGTGCATCCTTTGTATCAGTATAAAGGGGATGATGGATTACAGCAAATCCGGCACGATGTTGCACTTTTGCAATTGGACCACCCTATTCCTGCTGCAGTAGCAGCGCCATATCTGGTGCAATCTTTTGACGGATTGGGGCGCGAAGTGGCCGTGGTTTCCTATGCGATTGGCCGTGAAAATGCCCTGTCGCAACAACGGCATTGTGGTGTTCTGGGGCGTCGTGACGGGCTGATTGCCTTTAGCTGCGATGTGACCTTCGGGTCGTCCGGTGCGCCGGTTTTCGACATGTCCGGCAACCGTGCGCGGATTGTCTCGATTATTTCCAGCGGCGGCTTTTATGACGGTCAAAAGGTCTCATTTGGCATGGAGTTGCCCGCGATGGTGAATGATCTGTATACTGCTTTTCGGACCGGCAAGGGCGTTTTGCCGGTTAAATCCATAGCCCCAAGGCAATTGCAAGTGGGTGTTGGCACCCGCAGTGGCAGCGCAAAATTTGTGCGCCCCTAGGGTCTTGAAACCTGAAAATCGCTTACTTATTTTATGATTAGCCGGATGCCGTTTAGCGGGTCCGGTCAGTAAGACAGCCTGTCCAATACCGGAAGGCACCACATTTTATCGCTTGAAGAAGGATGAAAAAACCATGAGAAATCTTGACCTTACACCGCTTTACCGTGCCACTGTCGGGTTTGACCAGATCGCAGATCTGATGGATCGCGTATTCACCAATGACGCTGGCAAGCAAAGCTACCCCCCATATAACATCGAAAAAACCGGCGAAGATTCTTGGCGGATCACCATTGCCGTTGCAGGTTTTTCCGATGATGACCTGTCGGTCGAAGTGCGTGAAGGGGCGTTGATCGTCACCGCCCGCAAAGCCGAGGAAGAAGACGAGCGCGTCTATCTGCACCGCGGCATCGCCACCCGTGCGTTCGAGCGCCGCTTCCACTTGGCCGAACATGTCCGCGTAGTGGGGGCCGCCCATACCGATGGCATGCTGCACATCGATCTGGTGCGCGAAGTGCCCGAAGCACTGAAACCACGCCAGATCAAAATCGCATCCGATCTGCCGGTGGAAACCAAAGCGGTTGAAAGCAAACCCAAGAAGACCAAGAAGACACACTAACACCTTTCGGGTTAGGGTATGAAAAGGGGGCGCAAAGCGGGCTGCTTTGCGCCCTTTCTGTATTCCATGCAATACGTCTTTTAGGGATTTTCACTAGGTTTTCCAGTATATTGCCAGCGGGGTAAGCTTGGAAAAACCTAAATTGAGAAGGTCAAAAATACGGGGCTGTTTGGCAGGATTGGACAGCTTGATAGCTGGCGGATTGTTATGGATGCCCCAACGGAAACCATTAACAAATGTTGATAAACACCTGTTTCAGGGTAGATTGGTTTTATCTTCAGTATCGGGCTGTGCTGTTGTGGTGTGCTTATTTGCCCATTTAGGAGGAAAAATCATGATGGAATTAATTATAGGACTGCTCTCGGGGGCCGTTGGCGGCAATGTTGCTGGTGGACTAATGAAGAACCTTAGCCTTGGCACCCTTGGCAATACGATTGCCGGTCTTGTCGGTGGCGGCCTGGGTGGTCAGATTTTAGGAATGCTGGGGGCTGGCGGAATGGCTGGCGGTGGCGGCATGGATGTTGGCGCGATTGTCGGTCAGGTTGCCTCGGGCGGTGTTGGCGGCGGTGTGCTGCTGGCCATTGTTGGCATGGTCAAAAAGATGATGGCCAAGTAATAGAATTGCGGGCGTCCTGATACACGGGGCGCCCGAATCCCTTGCCAGCGTGCCCCCCTCGCGCTAGGCCATACGGGATAATTGCTAACAGGGGTTCCCATGTCGAACGATGATCCGAAAACACTGGTTTCCACCGCCTGGCTGGCTGATCACCTGAACAGCCCCGATTTGCGGATATTCGATGCCTCGTGGTTTCTGGATGAGCCCGAGCGCGATGCCTTTGCCGAATACAGGGAAGCCCACATCCCCAACGCCCGCCATTTCGATATTGACGATGTGGCCGATCACCGATCGGAATTGCCGCATATGGCACCGCCGATTGAAAAATTCATGTCGCGGATGCGGGCGATGGGAGTTGGTGACGGGCATCAGGTGGTGGTCTATGACAGCGCCGGTATTCTGGTATCGCCCCGCGTCTGGTGGCTGTTTCGCCTGATGGGCAAGAATGACATCGCCGTGCTGGACGGCGGCCTGCCCAAATGGCTGTCCGAAGGGCGCCCGGTTGATGATATGCCCCCAGTGATCCGTGATCGCCACATGACGGTCAGCCGGCAGGCGCAACTGGTCAAGGACGTGACACAGGTCGCCGCGGCCAGCAAACTGGGCGATTATGAAATCGTCGATGCGCGTTCCCCCGGTCGTTTTCGCGGCGAAGAACCCGAACCGCGCGAGGGGCTGCGCAGGGGCCACATCCCGAATTCCAAGAACGTCTATTACGCCGACCTGCTGAACAAGGACGGCACAATGAAATCCCCCGACCAGCTAAAGACGATATTCGAATCCGCTGGCGTGGACCTGTCCAAACCCGTGATCAACACCTGCGGGTCCGGCGTGACCGCCTGTATCACCAGCCTTGCGCTGGAACGGATCGGGCACCGCAAACATTCGGTCTATGACGGATCGTGGTCCGAATGGGGTATGTACAATGATCTGAAAGTCGTAACCGGAGACGCATGATGCTGACCAACCTGACCCCGCAACCCGCCGATAAAATCCTGCAACTGATGCAGATGTTCCGCGAAGACCCGCGCACCGACAAAATCGACCTTGGCGTCGGTATTTACAAGGATGCCAGCGGCAACACACCGGTGATGCGCGCCATCAAAGCCGCAGAAAAACGTCTGTGGGAGGTCGAGACAACGAAAAAATACACAGCCCTTGCCGGTGATCCGGCCTATGGCGACGCAATGGTCGATCTGGTGCTGGGCGATGCCGTGCCGCGTGATCGTGTGGCCGCTGCCGCCACACCCGGCGGCACAGGCGCGATCCGCCAAGGGGTTGAACTGATCAAAATGGCCAACCCTGACGCCACCATCTGGCTGTCCAACCCGACATGGCCCAACCACCCCTCGATCATCAAATACGTCGGCATGAAGATGGCCGAGTACCGCTATTTCGATGACGCCACCCGTGGTGTGGATTTTGACGGCATGATGGCCGATCTGGCCGGTGTCAAAGCCGGTGACGTGGTGTTGCTGCACGGATGCTGCCACAACCCGACCGGCGCCAACCTGAACATGACCCAATGGGCCGAGGTTGTGGAATCTTTGCAAAAAACCGGCGCGGTGCCGTTTATCGACATCGCCTATCAGGGCTTTGGCGACGGGTTGGATGTTGATGCGGCAGGGGTGCGGCTGGTGGCCTCAAGCCTGCCGGAAACCATCATTGCTGCCAGTTGCTCGAAAAACTTCGGGATCTACCGCGAACGCACCGGTATTCTGATGACGGTCTCGCAGGACGCAGGGAACAAACCGCTGGCTCAAAGCACCCTGGCCTACCTGAACCGCCAGAACTATTCCTTCCCGCCGGATCATGGCGCGCGGCTGGTGACGATGATCCTGCAAGACAAGGTGCTGCGCGACGACTGGATGGAAGAACTGGAAAACGTCCGCCTAGGCATGTTGGCTCTGCGCACCCAACTGGCGGGCGAATTGCAACGCCTGTCGGGGTCAGACCGTTTCGGCTTTCTGGCCCAGCACCGCGGCATGTTCTCGCGCCTTGGGGCAACGCCCGAGCAGGTCGAGCGCCTGCGGGCCGAGCACGGGATCTATATGATCGGCGACAGCCGCATGAACATCGCGGGCCTGAACGAGGCCACCATTCCGATGCTGGCCAAGGCGATTATCGATACGGGGATATAACCCGCCAACACTGTGCCTGACATGAGCAATCGGTTTGCTCGTGTCAGGCACCCGGCTTCACCTGTTCACCATCCCGAAATGGGCCGTCAGAAAGGTGATAAAGCTTCTGAGTTTCGGCGTGATCGCCCTTGTCGGAGAATACAGAACACTCGTGGGCAATGCCTGCGGGGGATAGTTCTCAAGCACCCTGACCAGACGCCCCGCTTTCAGATCGGGTGACAGCAGCGCTTCTGCCTGAAGCACGATCCCGGCCCCACCCAGTGCTGCCGCACGAAGCGCATGGCCGTCATTCGCAGCCATCGGGCCAGTCACCTGAACCGGGATCACATCACCACCGGACTCGGAGGTTGTAAAATACCATGTGTCAAATTCAGACCCCGGGTGAAACCCAAAACAGGAATGTGACGCAAGATCCTCTGGATGGGGCGGCATTCCCTTTCGCGCAAGGTATTCAGGGGAAGCACAGGCAACCAACCTGTAAGGTGCAAGCGCGCGTGCAATCAAACCGCTGTCAGGCAAACTGCCTGTTCGGATGACCAGATCATACCCTTCGTCCAGCAAATCAAAGACACGGTTGTTAAGCGTCATTTCCACCCGCACCTCTGGATTGGCGGCAAAATATTCGGGCAACAGGGGCGCTAGGCAGGCCGAGCCAAAAATAACCGGCGCACCGATCCTAAGAACACCCCGCGGGATTGATCGCATCTGTGCAACGCTTGCGTCAGCGGCCTCTAACTCGGCCAGAATTGCTTTGGACCTTTCATAATAGATACGTCCCGCCTCGGTCAGGGAATGGCGGCGTGTCGTCCGGTTCAGAAGCTGGGTTCCCAAGGCATCCTCAAGTGCGCGCACATGGCGGCCAACCATCGGTGCGGTCATGCCGAACTGCTCGGCAACGCCCGCAAATGATCCGGCCTCCACGGTTTTGACGAAAACCTCGATGCTTTTTAGTCGATCCATTCGATACTCCTGATACCTAGTATATGTCAAAACAAAGTATTTATCGCAACATGTGAATGAATGAAAAAGGGGCATGATTTAAACAAAGGAGAAACAATCATGAGTATCGCAATTATCGGACCCGGTAACATGGGTCTTGGTCTCGCCCGCCTGTTCGCGGCCAAAGGTCAAAATGTTACGCTTGCGCACAAGGATGTCGAAGTGGCTGAACGACTAGCCGCTGAAATCGGCAGCAACGTGCAGGGTAAAACTATCGCCGATGCGGTATCGGGCGCCGACATTGTGATCCTTGCCACCCCTTATGATTCAGCCGCAGCGGCAATCAAAGAGGCGGGCAACCTGACTGGCAAAATACTGATCGACATCACCAATCCCATTACGCCCGATTATATGGCTCTGACGATCGGTCACACCACCTCGGCCGCCGAGGAAATCGCCAAACTTGCCCCGGATGCACATGTTGTGAAGGCCTTTAATACTGTGTTCTGGCAGGCACTTCCGTTCGAGGTGCGGAAGGGAAATCCGGCTGTTCAGGTTCTGCTTGCAGGGGATGATGCAGACGCCAAGAAAGCCGTAGCAACTATGGTCACGGATCTGGAATTCGAAGCGATTGATGCTGGGCCATTGGCAAATGCGCGCTACATCGAGCCTGTTGGCGAGTTGAACATCCATCTTGGTTACACGCTTGGCTGGGGAACAGCGATCTCGCCAGCTTGGGTTCGTTTAACTTAGAAATTGCGCTCTAAAACCCAAAAGCCGGCGAGGTTTCCCCCGCCGGCTTTTCACTGACACACTCGTTACGACCGTATATCAGTCGTGGTAAGCGGCCTCTCCGTGAGTTGCGAGGTCCAAACCGCGGGCTTCGTCTTCTTCCGAGACGCGCAGGCCGATGGTCATGTCGATAGCTTTGAACAGCACGAATGATACAACCGCTGTCCAGACGATGGTGATCCCGACAGCCTGTGCCTGAATCAGGGTCTGGCCAACCATGTCATATTCCGCATCCCCAATGCCGCCCAGCGACGGGGCGGTAAAGATACCCGTGCCAACCGCACCGATGATGCCACCAACACCGTGGATGCCGAACACGTCCAGACTGTCGTCATAGCCGAATTTATTCTTCACCGTGGTGACAAAGAAGAAACAAACGATCGAGGCACCGGCGCCCAGAACAATCGCGCCCACAGGGCCGACTGAACCGGCGGCGGGGGTGACGGCAACCAGACCGGCAATCATACCGGATGCAGCGCCCAGCAGGGATACCTTCCCGCGGATCGAGCCTTCGACAATGGTCCAGCCAAGGATCGCACCGGCGGTTGCGGTAAAGGTGTTGATCATCGCCAGACCGGCGCCACCGTTTGCTTCCAGATTGGAACCGGCGTTAAAGCCGAACCAGCCAACCCACAGGATCGCGGCACCAACCAGTGTCAGCGTCATCGAATGCGGCGCCATCATATCTTTGCCGTACCCCTTGCGCTGGCCAATCACGATTGCACCAACCAATGCGGCAACACCGGCGTTGATGTGCACAACTGTGCCACCCGCAAAATCAAGCGCGCCCATGTTAAAGATGTAACCGGCGCCGTCCCAAACCATATGGGCAATCGGGAAATAGGCGAAGGTGACCCACAGCAGGGTGAAAATCATCACTGCGGAAAATTTGATCCGCTCGGCAAAGGCGCCGATGATCAGGGCAGGGGTGATCGCCGCGAATGTCATCTGGAAGGCGATGAAAACAAATTCGGGAATGACCACGCCGTCGGTAAACGTCGCCGACATCGAATCCGCTGTCACACCGGCCAAAAACAGTTTGCCAGTGCCGCCCCAGAATGGGCTGGTGCCGCCGCCAAAGGCAAACGAATAGCCATAGACCACCCAGACCACCATCACCAGCGCGGTGATCATCGTGGTTTGGGTCAGCACCGACAGCATGTTCTTGCTGCGCACCAGACCACCGTAAAACAGCGCCAGACCCGGCAGGATCATAAACAGCACCATCACGGTGGAAAAGATCATGAACGACACGTCGCCCTTGTCCATTGTTTCGGCAGAAGCGGCAGTGGCGCTCAGGGCCGTGCCGGTTGCTGCAAGTATAAGATTGCGAAAGTTCATTGTTCCAATTCCCCTTGTTCGATCCGGCGCGATAGGCCTAGATCGCGTCCTCGTTGGTTTCCCCTGTCCGCACGCGGACGATTTGTTCGACATCCAGCACGAAAATCTTGCCGTCGCCGATTTTGTCCGTGCGGGCGGTGTTCTGGATGGTTTCGACCACTTGATCGGCCACATCGGCAGCGACCACGATTTCGATCATCACCTTTGGCACGAAATTCACGGTGTATTCGGCCCCGCGATAGATTTCGGTGTGGCCCGATTGTGCGCCAAAGCCTTTGACTTCGGTCACGGTCATGCCCCGCACGCCAATGGCGGTCAGTGCCTCGCGGACTTCCTCCAGCTTGAAGGGTTTCAGAATTGCTTTGATCAGTTTCACGACGTTTTCCCTGTGTTTGGCAGACATCCTGCGAATTACGCGTTCAGGTAAAGTGGCGTGTGGGCCTGATTCTCAAGCAACCAGAGCGTTATTTCATTGGGGAACAGGGAGATAACGCACAATTTATGCGCAAATATGTGTTGTCGCCTAAAATTTAGGCAGCAACTTAACGCCACGCAATGCGAACTACCCCCTCTACAATTCTGTATTGCCGGTGTAGGTTGGCAAAAAACAGGCAAGCACCAGATAGGGTGACGAATGAGTGGTACAGGTAAAAAACGCGGCCGTTTGGTGGCTGACAAGCGGTATTCTGCGGCCAAACCGGCTGCGGGCAAACGCAAGGCATCCAAACCGGCGGCCAAGAAAAAGACACCGGTGCGCAAACCGGCAGGCCGTAAACCCGCAGCCCGTAAGGCAACGCGGCGCAGAACCCGCCGGACCAAGCGTAGATTCAACCCCGTCGTAGGCTTCTTTCTGGGCATATTCGGCTGGCTTCTGAAAATGATGTGGCGGATCGGCTGGCGCGTTGCGGCTGTTGTCGGTGTGACGGTTGGCGCAGGGGTGATGTATTACCACTCTACCCTGCCCCCTGTTGAACAACTGGTCGACGGGCGCGTGCGTGGCTCGGTCATTCTGCTGGATCGCGACAACCGCCGCTTTGCCTCGCGCGGGGATCTGTTTGGCGGGATCGTCACCGCCAACACGGTTTCGCCGCATCTGAAAAACGCAGTCGTCGCGACCGAGGACAAACGGTTCTACCGCCACTTCGGTCTTAGCCCGCGTGGTGTGGCCAGCGCGATCAAGATCAATCTGGCTGCCGGTCGCGGGCCGCTGTCGGGTAATGGCGGGTCAACTCTGACCCAGCAAACAGCAAAATTGCTGTGTCTTGGCAAACCCTATGATCCTGCAAAATGGAAATCGGAAAAGGCCTACGAGGATGACTGCCGTCAAGGCTCGCTCTGGCGCAAGATCAAAGAAGCGGTTTATGCGCTGGCGCTCGAAACCAAATATTCCAAAGACGACATCCTGACGATTTATCTGAACCGCGCCTTTCTGGGCGCGGGCGCGCGCGGGTTCGAAGCCGCCGCACAGCGTTACTTCGGGAAATCCGCCAGCGATGTAAATCCGGCCGAGGCCGCAATGCTTGCCGGATTGTTGAAAGCGCCGACGCGCTATGCTCCGACGAACAACCTGCAACGCTCGCAGGATCGGGCGCTGACGGTTTTGAAACTGATGGAAGAACAGGGATATCTGACAAGCGCACAGGCAGCACAGGCGCGGGAAAACCCAGCAGTATTGTCCAAGGCCGCCCAAGCCCGCGCCGGTGGCTATTTCGCCGATTGGGTGATGAGCAGCGGCCCTTCGTTTTTCACCAAGGACACTACCGAAGACGTGATCATCCGCACCACGCTTGACCCGCGCATCCAGCGGGCCGCAGAAGATGCATTGACCTATATCTTTGAAAACAAGGTAAGCGCCGGATCAAAGGCACAGGCCGCAATTATCGTGATGTCGGCAGATGGTGCCGTTCGGGCGATGGTCGGCGGACGCCAGACCAAGGTTTCCGGCGCCTTCAACCGTGCGACACAGGCATTGCGCCAAACCGGATCAACCTTCAAACCCTTCGTTTATGCCGCTGCCCTTGATCTGGGATACAGCCCGAATGACTATGTGATGGATGGCCCGCTGACCATCAACATCCCCGGTTCCGGCCCGTGGACGCCGCAAAACTATGGTCACAAATACTATGGCCGCGTCACCCTGACCGAAGCCCTGATGCGGTCGCTAAACACCGCCACCGTGCGGATTTCCGAAAGCGTTGGGCGCGATGCCGTGCGGGCTGTCGCCACGGGATTCGGCATTCGCGAGGATCTTGCGGCAGGACCGGCGTTGGCGCTGGGCGCGTCTGAATCTACCCTGATCGAAATGACCGGTGCCTATGCCGGCATCTTGAACGGTGGCCGTAGCGTTACCCCTTACGGACTGGTCGAACTGCGTCTACAGGGTGATACTGAACCCGTGATGAAACAGGAAGGCGGCTATGGCGAACGGGTGATCAGTAAAGAGGCCGCCGGAAAACTGACCTATATGATGAGTCAGGTGGTCGAACGCGGAACCGGACGGCGCGCACGGATTGACGGCTGGCAGTTGGCCGGCAAAACCGGCACCACGCAAATGGCACGCGACGCGTGGTTCATCGGCTTTTCGGCAGATTATGTCACCGGCGTCTGGATGGGCTATGACGATAACACCCCGCTAAAAGGGGTAACCGGCGGTGGCTTGCCTGCCAGCATCTGGCACGAAGCTATGGTGCGTGTGCTGGACGGGATCGACCCCAAACCCCTACCGATGATCATTCCTGCCCCGCCAACGCCAGTGGAACCCGTGCGACAGCCGCAATCAACCGGTCGCGATGATGTGGCCGAACGCGCCCTTCGGGATGTTCTGGAAAACATTATCGATGGCGGGCGTTAACCGGCAGGACAAATATGCCAACGGGACATATCCATTAAACCGGTTCAATGAATTTGTTTTCGCCGCATTATCAGATAGTTATCCCTAACATACCTGCCATGCGTTTTCAGGGCTTGCATCATCCGCAAATCTGACGACAATAGGTAAATGGAAAATACAACTCTCAAAACATGGCCTGAATCTGCTACCACCCTGATCGCTGTTGCGGCAGGGCGCGCAGCGGCCGACACCGTTATTCGCGGCGGGGAATGGGTGAACGTCCAATCCCGCGAAATCCTTGAAAATCATGACATCGCCATTGCCGACGGACGGTTCGCCTATTGCGGGCCGGATGCGTCGCATTGCATTGGCGAGGGCACCAAAGTGATCGAGGCCGAGGGGCGTTACATCATCCCCGGCCTGTGTGATGCGCATATGCACATCGAATCCGGCATGCTTACGCCCGCCGAATTCGCCCGCGCGGTCATCCCGCATGGCACCACAAGCATGTTCACCGATCCGCATGAAATCGCCAATGTTCTGGGCCTGCGCGGTGTGCGCCTGATGCATGACGAAGCCATGTTGCAACCGATCAACATCTTCACCCAGATGCCCAGTTGCGCGCCCTCGGCACCCGGTCTGGAAACAACCGGTTACGAAATCACCCCCGAAGACGTGGCAGAGGCAATGACATGGCCCGGTATTATCGGCCTTGGCGAAATGATGAACTTCCCCGGTGTGATCAATGCCGACCCGAAAATGCTGGCCGAAATCGCAGCCACACAGAACGCGGGCAAAACCGTGGGCGGGCATTACGCCAGCCCCGATCTTGGCCCCGCCTTTCATGCCTATGTGGCGGGTGGTCCTGCGGACGAACACGAAGGTGTTTGCGAAGCCGATGCCATCGCGCGCGTGCGTCAGGGGATGCGTTCCATGATGCGGCTGGGTTCGGCGTGGTATGACGTGGAAACCCAGATCACCGCCGTGACCGAAAAGGGTCTGGACCCGCGCAATTTCATCCTGTGCACCGACGACAGCCATTCCAGCACGCTGGTCAATGACGGCCACATGAATCGCGTGGTGCGTCATGCGATTGATTGCGGTTGTGACCCTTTGATCGCGCTGCAAATGGCCACCATCAACACCGCCACCCATTTCGGGCTGGAACGTGAACTGGGGTCTATCGCACCGGGCCGCCGCGCCGATTTGATCCTGACGTCTGATCTGAAAACCCTGCCGATCGAAACCGTGATTGCCCGAGGGGTGATTGTGGCCGAAGCGGGTGAAATCAACGTGGATTGCCCGCATCTGGACTGGCCCGAGGATGCCCGTGGTACCGTACATCTGGGCAAACATCTGCAAGCGGCGGATTTTGAGATCAAAGCCCCCGAAGGTGCGAATGCGGTCAAGGCCAAGGTGATCGGCGTGGTTGAAAACCAAGCCCCGACTAAGGCGCTAACGGCCGAACTGGATGTGCAGGACGGGCTGGTTCTGTGTGACGAGGCAAACGATGTCTGCCAGATCGCACTGGTCGAACGCCACCGCGCCACAGGCGAGGTGGTGAACGGCTTTGTCTCGGGCTTTGGCTATAAGGGCCGGATGGCAATGGCCAGCTCGGTCGCCCATGACAGCCACCACATGATCGTTGTCGGCACATCGCGCGAGGATATGGCGCTGGCGGCCAACCGGCTGGGCGAAGTCGGCGGCGGGGTGACCGTCTGGCAGGACGGGAAAGAACTGGCGCTGGTGCAACTGCCCATCGCTGGCCTGATGTCCGATTCCCCCGCTGTCGAAGTCGCTGCAACAGCGCAAAAGATGGTCGAAGCCATGGCCGCCTGCGGTTGCACCGTCAACAACGCCTATATGCAACATTCCCTACTGGCCCTTGTGGTGATCCCCGAATTGCGGATCTCCGACCTTGGGCTGGTGGATGTAACCAAATTCGAACTGACCGAGTTATTTGAGGAAAATAAATGACGAAAATGATAATAACAGAGACCGACACTCTGACCCCACCCGCCATCACAGCCGAAGAATTCACCGATGCCCGCGCCGCTGTTGACCGTTTGTGCACACTTTACAACACCTCGACAGAGTTCCTGTGCAAGCATTTCGCGGATACCATTGGCGGTAAACGCCCAAAGGCACGGGTGCGGGCGTTTTACCCCGAAATCCGCATTACAACGACCAGCTATGCCCAGGTCGACACCCGCCTCAGCTTTGGCCATGTTTCCGAACCCGGCACATATGCCACAACGGTCACCCGCCCCGATCTGTTTCGTTTCTATCTGGAACAGCAAATCGGCCTGCTGCTGGAAAACCATTGCGTTCCGGTCTCTATCGGCCTGTCGCAAACCCCGATGCCGGTGCATTTTGCGGTGGCCAGCGAAGCCAACGTAACCGTGCCACAAGAGGGCGCAATGGATTTCCCGCTGCGCGATGTGTTCGATGTGCCCGACCTGTCCACCACCAATGACGATATCGTCAACGGTTTCGGTTTTGAAAACCCCGATGGCTCTGGCCCTCTGGCGCCGTTCACTGCGCAACGGATTGATTATTCACTGGCCCGTCTGGCGCATTACACCGCCACCAAGCCCGAGCATTTCCAGAACCATATCCTGTTCACCAACTACCAGTTCTATTTCGAGGAATTCGAGGCCTACGCCCGCGCCCAATTGGCCGACCCCGACAGCGGCTACATCAGCTTTGTCAGCACCGGCAATGTGGAAATCACCGATGCAGACGCGCCCATGCCCCAGCCCGACAAGCAACCACAAATGCCCACCTTCCATTTGAAACGCAAAGGTGGCGGCGGGATTACTCTGGTCAATATCGGTGTGGGCCCGTCAAACGCCAAAACCGCCACCGATCATATCGCGGTGCTGCGCCCCCATGCGTGGCTGATGGTTGGCCACTGCGCGGGCCTGCGCAATTCGCAATCGCTTGGGGATTTCGTGCTGGCCCATGCCTATCTGCGCGAAGATCACGTTCTGGACGATGACCTGCCCGTCTGGGTGCCCATCCCTGCGCTGGCCGAAATCCAGATCGCGCTGGAGCAGGCCGTTGCCAAAGTGACCAAGCTGGAAGGGTTCGAGTTGAAACGCATCATGCGGACCGGCACGGTCGCGTCACTGGACAACCGCAACTGGGAACTGCGCGACGATTCCGGCCCCGTGCAGCGCCTGTCCCAATCCCGCGCCATCGCGCTGGATATGGAAAGCGCAACGATTGCCGCCAACGGTTTTCGCTTCAGGGTGCCCTATGGCACGCTGCTATGTGTCAGCGACAAACCCCTGCATGGTGAGTTGAAATTGCCCGGTATGGCGTCCGATTTTTACACCACGCAGGTCGCCCGCCACCTGCAAATCGGCATTTCCGCCATGGAATCCTTGCGCGAAATGCCGCTGGAACGCATCCATTCGCGTAAATTACGCAGCTTCGAAGAGACCGCATTCCTGTAATTTCGCCTAAAACCAGATAAAATCGGCAAAAAAAGGGGAAAAGGCACAGCTAATCGTTGTGCCTGCCCCCAACATTCAGTTAAATACGCCCAATGAGGCCCAAGATAACGCGGGCAGAACAAGGAGACCTGTAAAATGGCGACGAAACCAATGACCAAGACCCAACTTGTAGCCGCTCTGGCCGAAGAAATGGGCACAGACAAGAAATCGGCATCCGGCGCGCTGGATGCGATCATTGCGATCATCACCCGTGAAGTTTCCGGCGGTGGTGCAGTAACTCTGCCCGGCGTTGGCAAAATCTATTGCCGCGAGCGCCCCGAGCGCATGGTGCGCAACCCCGCCACTGGCGAGCAGTTGAAAAAAGCTGCTGACAAAGTTGTCAAAATGACAATCGCCAAAGCGCTGAAAGACAGCGTAAACGGCTAATTTCCGGCGGGCCTTGCGCCCAAATGGAAAACCGATAGGGTCGCCCGATGGGGCGGCCCTTTTTCGTGGGATACAGGAATGGACATTCGCGCAATCTTTATGGGGCTAAGCTTTGCCTTTATCTGGTCGTCGGCCTTTTCCTCGGCGCGGATCATCGTGGCCAACGCCCCGCCGCTGGCTTCGCTTTCCTTACGGTTCTTTGTTTCGGGAATACTGGGTGTATTGCTGGCGCGCCTGATGGGGCAAACATGGCACCTGACCCGTGATCAATGGCGCGCAACTTTCATATTCGGCCTGTGCCAGAACGCGCTGTATCTGGGGCTGTTCTTCTACGCCATGCAGACGATAGAAGCCTCGCTGGCGTCAATCATTGCCTCCGTAATGCCGCTGATGGTCGCCTTTGCCGGCTGGGTGTTCTACCGCGATAAACTACACCCGATTGCTGTTCTGGGCCTGATCGCTGGGGTGATCGGCGTGGTGATCATCATGGGGTCGCGCATCAACGGCGGGGTAGATATGTTCGGCATCGCTTTGTGCGTGATCGGCACCATCGCGCTGACCATCGCCACGCTGTCCATGCGCGGGGCCTCCAGCGGTGGCAATCTGATGATGATTGTCGGCTTGCAGATGTTCGTCGGGGCAGCGGTTCTGGCGGTGGCATCACTGTTTTTGGAAACCCTTCAGGTGAATTTTACATGGCCGCTGGTGGTGGCATTCATATACACCACCCTTGCACCGGGCCTGTTGGCCACGTGGATCTGGTTCGCGCTGGTGGCGCGGATCGGTGCGGTGCGGGCCGCCACCTTCCATTTCCTAAACCCGTTTTTCGGGGTGGCTATTGCAGCCGCCCTGTTGGGCGAAAAGATCGGCCTGATGGATGTTCTGGGCGTGGTGATCATTGCGGGCGGGATTTTGGCGGTGCAATTGTCCAAACAAACTACCACATAAATCTAACAAGGATGTGAACAACCGGCATCGCCCAAACGGGTGACAGGCCACACCTTTTCGCGGCATGTAACGGGTATGGAATTACTACTTGGATATGCCGCCGGCCTGCTGACCCTGATCAACCCCTGCGTATTGCCGGTGCTGCCGATCGTGCTGGCCACCGCCATTCAGGCCGACAAACGCGGCCCACTGGCGCTGGCGGCGGGGATGAGCCTTGCTTTTGTCACCCTTGGCATCGGCGTTGCCACCCTTGGCCATGCGCTGGGCATTCGCGAGGAAACCGTGGCCCGCGCCGCGGCGGTGATGATGATCGGCTTTGGCCTGATCTTGCTGGTGCCCCGTTTCAGCGCCGGATTTACCACCGCGACCGCTGGCGTTTCAACCCGCGCCGACAGCCGGATGGATACGATGGACCGCTCCGGCCTGAAGGGGCAGTTTCTGGGCGGCATGTTGCTGGGCGCGGTCTGGTCGCCCTGTGTCGGACCGACCTTGGGCGGTGCGATCGGACTGGCTTCTCAAGGGCAAAGCCTGTGGCTGGCCGGCGGTATCATGTTCGCCTTTGCCATGGGGATTTCCACGATCATTCTGGCGCTGGGCTATGGCGCACGGTCGGTGATTATGAAACGACAGGCATTGATGCGCAAAATCGCCGATAAATCCCGCCCGGTAATGGGGGCAGTGTTCATTCTGGTCGGGGTTGCGATCCTGACCAACTTTCAACAGGTCATCGAAGGCTGGATCGTGCAGAACATGCCCGCCTGGCTGGTTGACTTTTCCGTAACAATCTAAAGGAGCATTGATATGAAACGCCGCGAATTTATCGCCCTGACCGCCGCCGCAACCCTCGCCCCGCTGGCCTCTCTCGCCGAGCCGGCCAATTACACCCCCGGCATGGCCAAGAAAGCATTGGCCGAAGGAAAAACCGTATTCCTCGATTTTTCTGCCACATGGTGCAGCACCTGCGCGGCACAAGGGCGGATAATCGATGCCCTGCGCGCAGAAAACCCCGATTACAACAAGAACATCACCTTTATCAAAGTGGACTGGGATGATTACGGGAATGGCGAATTGTCGAATGAACTGAAAATCCCGCGCCGCTCGACTCTGGTCGTGCTGAAGGGCGACAAGGAACTGGGCCGTATCGTTGCAGGCACCAGCAAGGACCAGATCAAGGGATTGATGGACACGGCCCTTGCGGCGGCGACCTCGTAAGGGTTTCTTTTTCGTATAAATATCCCCGCCGGAGGCTTAGGTGATGGACGCTTACAAAGAAATGGAATATTTGACAGGCCAAAAAGGTTATAAACGGGTCAATCAATG
>WFNH01000020.1 GCA_015488685.1 Marinosulfonomonas sp. | reverse complement strand
TCAATCCGCCGGATCATGCCACACAGGGCCTTGCCTGCGCCAATCTCCCAAATCTCGCTGACACCTTCACCGACCATATAGGCCACCGATTCACGCCAGCGCACCGATCCGGTCACCTGTTCAACCAGCAGCGCGCGGATCATATCGGGGTCCGTCACCGCCTCGGCCCGCACATTGGCCACCAGTGGCACCACGGGGGCGTTGATCACCACATCCGCCAGCGCCTGCGCCATCACATCCGCCGCAGGCTGCATCAGGGCACAATGGAAAGGGGCCGATACCGGCAACATCACCGCGCGGCGCGCGCCGCATTCCTTGGCAATTTCGCAAGCGCGTTCCACCGCCGCCTTGTGACCCGAAACCACGACCTGCCCCGGATCATTGTCATTGGCCGCCTGACAAATCTCGCCTTGCGCCGCCTCGGCCGCCACCTCTTGCACCGCGGCAAAATCCAGCCCCAGCAGCGCCGCCATGGCGCCAATGCCCACCGGCACCGCCTCTTGCATCGCCTTGCCGCGAATACGCAACAGCCGCGCGGTGTCGGCTATCGAAATCGCCCCCGCCGCCGCCAATGCCGAATATTCGCCAAGGCTGTGACCGGCGACAAAGGCTGCATCACCAACGGAACCCCCCTCGGCCTCAAGCGCACGCAGCGCCGCCAGGGATGTCGCCATCAAGGCCGGTTGCGCGTTGGCGGTCAGGGTCAGGTCATCCTGCTCGCCCTCCCAGACCAGCGCCGACAGCTTTTCACCCAAAGCCTCGTCCACCTCGTCAAACACGGCCTGCGCCGCCGGATAGGCCTCGGCCAATGCGCGGCCCATGCCAATGGTCTGCGCCCCCTGCCCCGGAAATACAAATGCTCGGCTCATCGGCCTCTCCCTTATTGTCGTTCATCCCGCGTTGCCCAGCAAATACCCCGCCCTAACCGATTTCGCAATCACTCCCCCATCTTTGTTCCTCAAATATCCCCGCCGGAGGCATAAAATCTCTTGTTTGCACGCCGTCCAGTCGCAGGAACGCACAGAATTTGTGCCCTCACGCCGAATTTATCCCGAAATCATCCCCTGATATGCCACCCTGACACCAACAGGAGCGCGAATAATGACCCAAAGCTACAGCCCTATCACCAAAACCCTGCACTGGCTGACCGCCCTGCTGATCTTCTCGGCCTTCCCGCTGGGATTGCTGGCCAACAATGCCCCCTTTGCCACCAGTGACGAAATCGCCACCAAAGCACTGTTGTTTTCCCTTCACAAAACAATCGGCGTCATGGCTTTTTTCACCGCCCTTATACGCATCCTCTGGGCGCTGACCCAAACCCCGCCCGCCGACCTGCACCCCGACCGCAGGCTGGAAACCTTCACTGCCCATCTGGTCCACTGGCTGCTCTATATCTCGATGCTGCTGGTGCCGCTGACCGGCTGGATCAATCACGCCGCCAGCACCGGCTTTGCGCCGATCTGGTGGCCCTTTGGCCAATCTCTGCCGCTGGTCCCCAAATCCGAAACGGTTTCAGCACTGTTTTCCGCCGGCCACTGGGTTTTCACCAAAATCCTGCTGGCGACTGTGGCCCTGCATATCGCCGGTGCCCTGAAACACGCCTTTATCGATCGCGACGACACCCTGCGCCGGATGCTACCGGGGAAAATCCCCGCCACACCCGCAACCAACCGCAGCCGCGCGCCGATGCTGGCCGCAGCCGCTATCTACAGCGCCGCCATCGCCCTTGGCGTCTGGCTGGGCCAGCCAACCGCCCAAACCGACACAAAGCAGTTGGCAAGTGTAAACAGCGACTGGAGCGTCACCGATGGTACCCTTGCCCTGAGCGTCACCCAGTTCGGCAGCGACGTATCCGGCAATTTCAACGACTGGACCGCAGATATCAGCTTTGATCCCGCCACTGGCACCGGCACCACAGACGTTACCGTCAATATCGCCAGCCTGTCGCTTGGCTCGGCCAGTGCGCAGGCGCTTGGCCCCGACTTCTTTGATGCTACCAACCACCCCACAGCCCATTTCAAGGCCGCCATCGCCCCACAGGGCGACCATTTCGCCGCCACCGGCACCCTGACCGTTAAAGGCAAGGAACAGCCCCTGACACTGCCCTTCACACTGGACATAACGGATGGCACAGCCACGATGCATGGCCAAGCCACCCTGAACCGGCTGGATTTCGGTATCGGGGAAACCCTGCCCGATGAAACCACCTTGAAATTCCCCGTGGCAATCAAGATCAATTTGACAGCCACCCGTTAGCCCAAAGCAAAAAGGCCGCTCCATTTCAGGAGCGGCCCTTTTCATGCTGTTCGCAGTTTTTTATTCGGCTTTCATCGCCTCGATCGAAATCATCACATTCAATTCGTCCCCGACATAGGGCGCAAATTTCCCCACGCCAAAATCGCTGCGTAACAGTTTGGTGGTGGCGCTAAACCCCAACCACGGCTTGCCAACCATCGGATGTTCGCCTGCCTGGTTCAGCACAGCGTCCAGCACCACGGACTTGCTCACCCCGTTGATCACCAGATCACCGGTGATCAACGCTGTTTTTTCGCCCGTCACTTCAATACCGGTCGAAGTAAAGCTGATAGTGCTGTCGTCTTTTGCATCAAAGAAATCCGGTGACATGAAATGCTCGAACCGCTTTTCCCATCCCGTATACATTGATTTCAATGGCATCGAGACAGATACCGAACTGGACGCAGGCGCATCTGCATCAAACATGATTTCACCACCAAAGCCCGCAAACATGGACCAGGTCGTGGAAAATCCAAGGTGGTTATAAGAAAAAACAACTTGGCTGTGGCTGTTGTCCAGAATGTATTTTTCCGGCGCAGCCATTGCCGATGTGGCCACCAAAGTCGCCAGTGCCGCTGCAATTAAGGGAAGTCTCATTTCGCGTTCCTATCCGTTGTTAAGATAGGAACCAGTGTCGGCGCTGCCCCCGTTCAGGGCAATACGCCATGGGTCAACAGTTTGTGTTCATAGATGAACAACTGTTTTGTGTTATGCCATCGCCTTTGGCTTGATCACACCCTCGGCCCCTTCCAGGATATATCCCCGGTTGGCCTTGGTGCGCATTGGCGCATTGCGACCCAGCAGGTCACGGCCCATTTTATCACGCAAACCTATCAGGTTCTCTTCCAGATCCCGCGCCACTTCGAGCACCTGCGCCGAATTGCCCAAACGCATCACCAAACGCACCTTACCGTTTTCCTTTTGGGTCCGGTCAATAAATACAGATCCGATTTTTTCAAACGGGATGCGGCTTTGGATGCGCGCAACGCCTTTTGTATTTCGCAACACTTCCCTAATTTCCAGTTTCGCCAGATCCACCTGAATTTCGTATTTTGTCCCGTGCGAGGCATACCAGATCAACGTCACACCAAACACGCCGAACAACGAAACCAGCGCCATCTTGAAACTGATTAACTCGGGGGTAAACACCGATCCCGGCAATGCCCAGAACCCCAATGACGCTATGACCAGCAAACCCCCAACAATCGCAGCCCCCCATTGAAAAAACACAGCCAGCATCCGATCACATGTGTTACAACGCACAATATATCCCCAATAGGTTTCATTTACCTGTGTTGTGGATTTATCAATCTTGCGGGTTTCCTTTCTGGAAACAGAAGCAATGGCATTCATGGACTTTCCCCGATATTGTATTCTTCATCTTCCTTGGGTTGTTTCTGACAAAGGATCATGACCGAAATGCGGCAGTTCCGGTTCATTTTGTTGTCGCCACAGGTTGTCTTGACGTCAACATTAACAACCGGACCGGACTTAATGGATATGCCTTGCATCACAAGCCCAGCGTTGTATAAGGCCACTTCCTTTCCGCTGTAATTGATGAATCAGCGTAGCCTCTCGTGGGTGGGTCGTGGAAAGGTTGACCCCCGCCCTTTGAAATGCGCTTTAGAAATGAATAGGAGCGAACATGCCACTATACGAGCATGTGATGATTGCGCGTCAGGATCTGTCCAACACGCAAGCCGAAGGTCTGATCGAACATTTTGGTGCTGTGCTGGCCGATAACGGCGGCAAACTCGTTGATAGCGAGTATTGGGGCATCAAGACCATGGCCTACAAAATCAACAAAAACCGCAAAGGGCATTATGCTTTTCTGCGCTCGGATGCCCCGGCACCGGCCGTTCAGGAAATGGAACGCCTGATGCGTCTGCACGACGATGTTATGCGTGTTCTGACCATCAAGGTCGACGAGCACAAAGAGCTGCCCAGCGTGCAAATGCAAAAACGCGAAGAGCGCGGCGACCGTCGCCCGCGTCGTTGATTTCAGCCCAGGAAAGGATCTAACCCATGGCATCTAAACCATTTTTCCGCCGCCGCAAAGTCTGCCCGTTCTCGGGCGACAATGCTCCTGCGATTGACTACAAAGACGTTCGTCTGCTGCAACGCTATATTTCCGAGCGCGGCAAGATTGTTCCGTCCCGCATCACCGCCGTTTCGGCCAAGAAGCAACGGGAACTGGCCCGCGCAATCAAACGCGCCCGCTTTCTCGCCCTGCTTCCCTACGCCGTGAAATAAGGAGCAAAGCACATGCAAGTTATCCTCATGGAACGCGTGGCCAAACTGGGTCAGATGGGCGAAGTAGTGTCCGTCAAAGACGGTTACGCCCGCAACTTCCTGCTGCCCCAAGGCAAAGCCCTGCGCGCATCGGAAGCCAACATCAAGCATTTTGAGGCGCAAAAAGCACAGCTGGAAGCGCGCAATCTGGAAACCAAAGCCGAAGCCGAAAAAATGGCCGAAAAGCTGGGCGGTCAGCAGTTCGTTGTGATTCGGACTGCTTCCGACGCCGGTTCGCTTTACGGTTCGGTTTCCGTGCGTGACGCTGCCGAAGCCGCCACAGCCGAAGGGTTCTCGATTGATCGCAAACAGGTTGCTCTGGCGGCCCCGATCAAGGAACTGGGCCTGCACACGGTTCACGTCGTTCTGCACCCCGAAGTCGAGGTCACAATCGAACTGAACGTGGCCCGTTCAATCGAGGAAGCCGAGCTGCAAGCTGCGGGTAAATCGATTGCCGAACTGGCGGCCGAAGCCGAAGCCGAAGCCGAATTCGAGATTGCGGAACTGTTCGACGATATCGGCGCTGCGGCCGAAGACGACGAAGAACTGGTTGCCTCTTCGGAAGAAGAAGAAGCCCCTGCTGCAGAAGATGAAGAAGCAAGCGAAGAAAAAGCCTAGGCTTCTTTTTCCAAAACGATTACAGAAAGCCGCGTCAGATCCTGTCTGGGGCGGCTTTTTGTTAACCATAGATTCAGTTTTTCGGACTTGCTCAACACTCTCGCTCCTGTCCATCATTCGAAATAACCTTTAATTTACATACAATTACGCGAAAACTTACCGTAAAACCGATCTTAACCAATTATTCATTGTTAAATAGAAGTGAACGCCAGCACCGGTTAGGCCATTTTTGGGGGCCATAATCGAAACAGGTGTAAACATGCGCTTAATTTATTCAGTATTTGCGGCACTGCTGCTGTCCGTCGTATCTGCCACAGCCGGTTCAAGTTATCTGGCGCTATCCTTGGGCACCAGTTTCGAGGACCACGACTTTGACGTCTGGAATGGCCCCGCAACCCCCGGGCGCCGCGCGCTGACGGCTTCGGCCAGCTCAAGTGATTACGCGGTTGCCTTCGGGGTGCGTGATGTCATTCATATCGGCAAACGCCCCTATGATCTGGAATTCGAGGTGTTCGAGCGCCAGAACAGTGATTTCACCGCCACTGGTGCTGCTGGTAACCATCCTACAGCTATCCGCACCACCAGTATCCTTTTATCGGCATGGACCCCGGTTGCCCACGGCAACAAATGGACCCTGAAAGCCGGTGCAGGCGTTGGTGCACGACACAGCATTTTCAAGATGCAGGGTCCGGGCATATCCTTCACCACAACGGACCGTGCACCATACGCGATGCTTGGCCTGCGATACGCCAAAACAGTAGGGCAGCGCACTCGGGTTTTCACAGAAATACGCGCCCACACCCGCCCGCCGATCTATTCCGCAGGTGGTCCAATGCAGGGGCCATTGGAACATAACTCGCACGGGATTACCCTGCGTGTCGGGCTTCAACTGACACTGGGGAAATAGCTGCTGGTCAATCTTTGCCTTGCCCTTTGCATCAAACCATGTAAAAGACCGTAACATATTATGTTAATGGTTATAACATTGGGGACACCATGCAGCAAACTACTGAAACCTACGATATAATCGCCATTGGTGCCGGATTGGGAGCATTAACAGCAGCGGCGATTCAGGCGCGCCGCGGGAAACGTGTTCTGGTGATTGAAAAGCACAAGGTTCTAGGCGGATACGCCAGTGTTTTCGCCCGCAATGGCACCCGCTTTGATGTTTCCCTGCACCAGATCGGCGGTGTTGAGGAAACGCGGGTCAAGGGCATACTGGAACAGGCCGGAGTCTATGACAAACTGGACTTCGTCAAACTGCCGGTGCTGTCGCATCTGGAACTGGCCCTCGGTACGCCGCCCCTTTCCATCCCCGCTGGAGACATGAACGGGTTTCGGAACCAACTGATGGACATGTTCCCGACCGAAAAACGGGCGATCCGCCTGTGGTTCTGGACCATGCGCCGGTTTGGTCGGCAAATCGCCTATTTCGACAATTTGCGCGTCGCCGGTCCCCTGCGACAGGGGTTTGGCTTGTTCCTGTTCCCGCTGATGGCCCCGGTGTTGATGCTGGCCAGCATTTGGCCCCTGCCCCTTTCCATGGCCCTGCGCAGCCGCAACCCCGAGCTGCGGAAAATCCTGCTGCATTTCAGCGGATATTACGGCCTGCCCGCTGAACGGATCAACATGCTGCTCCCCATGGCCGCCAACTATTCCTACTATGCCGATGGCGGCTACTACCCCAAAGGCGGCGGTTATGCGATCAGCCGTAACCTGTCGATGGTGATCCGCAAAAACGGCGGCAAAATCATAACAGGCCAAGGGGATAGCAAGATCCTGACCCATGATGACCAGGTCACTGGTGTGCAACTGGGCGATCAGAAATTCCATTGCGATGAAATCATTTGCGGGGCCAATCCGTTTACCGTCTACCGTGATATGCTGCCCGACCACACACGCGCCAAATCCGAACTGGAGCGTATCGGCAAACTGGAACCCGGCATGACGGCCTGCTCGCTTTATATCCGGCTTGATACACCAATTGAAAACCTGAACCCCGATCTGAAAGGGCATTATGAATATGTCCGCCCCCCCGAGGGCAGCGAGGCACAGCATTACGAAAGGTTCCAGACCCGCAGCGGGTTTGACGATGATTATTCCAAAGACGGCTTAACCCTGACAATCCATTCGACCGTTGATCCGCAAGAGGGCACAGGCAGCATTCTGAACCTGTTTTATGCCGATAATTATGACCGCTGGGCCGGTCTGGGCGACAATGCCTACCAGGCGCAAAAGCAGATCGAGATCGACAAGATGCTGAAAGAGCTGGAAAAACTGCTGCCCGATGTGCGCAACCATATCGAAACCATCGAGTTGGGAACCCCTTTGACGATGCAGAAATTCACCGGCAACGAAGGCGGCGCGATCTACGGTTTTGCACAGTCTCTGGCCCAATCCGGCAGAAAACGGTTCAAAATCAACAGCCCCCTGCGCGGATTGAAATTCATCTCGGCCTGGAGCAACCCGGGCGGCGGTTACGAGGGCGTGCTGCGGGTCGCCGACAGTTACGCCAACCCGATTGGCTGGAAGGCTTATGTGGTGCTGGCACTGCTGATTGCAGGGGCCACCCAGATCGGCAGGCTGTTCTAGAGCGTAGGCCGAAAAGCAAAAAGCCGCCCCATAACAGGGCGGCTTTTCAAATATCCAAGGTCTTGAACCCCGATTATTCTTTGTCCAGCGCCTCAAGGGCCTTTTCAAGGTCTTCCTTGCTGACTTCTTTTTCGGAAACATCAGCCAGCTCGAACGCGTAATCCACAACCTTGTCTTCAAACAAAGGCGCGCGCAGCTGTTGCTGCATCTGCGGGTTTTGCTGAACGAATTCAAAGAACTCGCGTTCCTGACCGGGGTACTGACGCGCTTGGTTCATGATCGCTTGCGACATCTCGGCGTCGGTCACTTCGACTTCGGCTTTCTGACCCATCTCGGCCAGCAACAGACCCAGTTTCACGCGACGCGCGGCCAGCTTGCGGTGCTCGTCCGTGGTTTCGATTTCGGGGTGCTCGTGGCCCTGAACATCGGGGTTGTCCTCGTGCCACAGCTGATGGGCAATCTGGCCCGCTTCGGCATCCAGCAACGACGGGGGCAGTTCGAAATCCGTGTCCTTGTCCAGCGCATCCAGCAGCGCCCGCTTCATCACCGCGCGCGAAGCACCGGCGTATTCTGCTTCCAGACGCTCGCCAATCTGTTTCTTCAGATCAGCCAGATCTTCGGCGCCATACTGTTTGGCCAGATCATCGTTGATTTCTGCCGCAGCCGGTGCTTTCACCGCTTTCACCTTACAGGCAAAAACCGCATCTTTACCGGCCAGATTTTCGGCACCGTATTCCTTGGGGAAGGTAACTTTCACGTCCAGCTCGTCACCGGCTTTGGCGCCGATCAGTTGCTCTTCGAAACCGGGGATAAAGGAACCCGACCCCAGAACCAGCGGATAATCCTCGGCGGTGCCGCCTTCAAACAATTCGCCATCGACCGAACCGGCAAAATCGAATACGATCTGGTCGCCTTCTTTGGCCTTGGAGCCTTTCTTGCGATCTTCAAAGTTCTGCGCGGTTTCCGCCAGGCTTTTCAGCGCTTCTTCGACTTCTTCGTCGGCAGGCTTGACCACCAGTTTCTCCAGCTTGATCTTCTTCAGATCGGGCTGTTTGATTTCGGGCAGGGCTTCGTAGGACATTTCGACTTCGATGTCGTCGCCCTCTTTCCACTCTTCATTGACCATCTTCACTTCGGGCTGCATCGAGGGGCGATCGCCGCTTTCTTCGAAATGCTTGGCCATGGCACCGTCAACGGCTTCCTGCATGGCTTCGCCCATAACCTTGGGGCCAAACTGCTTTTTCATCAGCGCCATCGGCACCTTGCCCTTGCGAAACCCCTTCATTTCGACTTCGGGCTGGGCTTCTTTCAGCTTTTCGTCGACTTTGGCGTCCAGCTCGGCGGCGGGAATGGTGATGGAATAGGCGCGCTTCAGGCCTTCGTTCAGGGTCTCTTTGACCTGCATGGCAGTGGTCCTTCATAACTAAATGGGCCGCGCGAATTGCGCGGCGTGATAGATCAGGGTTCTTCTAGTGGCGGGTTTGGGGCTGTGCAAGGGAAAATGCCTGAAATATACGGTTTTGCCGCGCGATCCGCTATATATGGTCGGCGAACAGGAAATCTGGCAGAAAAACCTGGCAAATGGTGCGGGTGAAGGGACTTGAACCCCCACGCCTCGCGGCGCCAGAACCTAAATCTGGTGCGTCTACCAATTCCGCCACACCCGCACTTTTCTTTCGGCCAGCGGCCCAAAGTCCGCGCCTTCTAGCAAAGCATTCGTGCCGTGGCCAGCAGAAAATTGTTCACAAAACAACCAAGGGGAGAACACATTTTCGCCCCATTGTGAAACGACAACTTAAAGCAGACCACCAAGGGGACAATGTAATCATGACTGCCAGTTCAGAATCACAATTGCATGCAAACACCGCCGTTCAATCGGCTGGTATTGCCTTGGGAACCATTGTCCTGACGCTTGATGGCGAAATTCCGGTCGAGCATCTGAGCGCCGGTGATCGCATCATCACCCGCGACAGCGGCACCGCAGTTCTAAAAGCCATCCACACGCAGGAAATCACCACCCGCCCCTATCGTATCTCGGCAGATCGTCTGGGGCCAGGGCGTCCGGATGTTGATACGCTTGTCACCGCAGACCAGCCCATTCTGGTGCGCGGCCTGCTGGCCAAGGCCCTGTTTCAGACTGATAGCGCCATGGTGCCGGTTTCGCGGCTGGCCGATGGCGAATATATCGCCAAATGCCACGAACAGACCCTGCGCGTTTACGAGTTGGAATTCGACACGCCGCATGTGATCTATGCCAACGGGCTGGAACTTGCCAGCGTCTGCCACGACGTCGCTGTCGCGGCCTAAACGCCTAATTTGCGAAAAACTTCGGGTAACTGCTCGGGCAGGTCCTCGGCGATCAGGCCGGGACCGAAATGCAGCGCACATTCCACATGCAGCCACGCCGCGGTTTCCGCTGCTTCCCTCGCTTCAAACCCGCGCGCCAGCAAGCCCGCGATGAATCCTGCCAACACATCCCCCGACCCTGCGGTCGCCAGCCACGGGGCGGCACGTTCATAATGGGCCGAATTGATCGAGGCCCGTCCGTCCCGATCGGCAATCACCGTATCGGCCCCTTTGAACAACACCACACAGCCCGCCCGTTTGGCCGCCTCGCGTGTCGCATCCACCTTTGAATAGGCGGGGCCTTTGGTGGCCGGCGCGTTCAGCTTTTCGGCAATGTCGGGGAACAGCCGCGCAAATTCTCCTGCGTGCGGAGTCAAAACACATTTGTTATGCAACATGTTGAACAACGCAGGGTCTTTGGCAATCACGGTCAGCGCATCCGCATCCAGCACCGTAGGGCGGGGTTTCACCCCGCCGCCGCCCAAAGCCTGTCTCTTAT
>WFNH01000019.1 GCA_015488685.1 Marinosulfonomonas sp. | reverse complement strand
CTCCCGAAGTTGTCGCTGACACTGCAACGGACACACCGGTTGCCGACACTCCAGAGGTTGCCGCCGACACTGCAACAGACACACCGGTTGCCGACGCTCCCGAGGTCGTTGCCAATCTGGAGTTTGCGACCAGTGCAACATCACCAGTGGAAATAGTTCCGGCTTCAGTCGAAACCAACATCATGGCGATGAAAGCAATTGATCCAGTTGATGTGGAAACAGTAGGTTCCTTAGGGTTCTTACCTGTATCTTCTGCTTACTTGCCATTTTCGGAAAAGATCGACCAACCTGGTGTTATTGCCAAAGTTGGAAAAGATGCGCCGGCCTGGGCGCAAATTGGGCAGCAGATTACAGCGGTAAATGGTGTACCAATCAAATCATTCTCGCAGATTAACCCTACCTTGCGCAGCTTGGAAAATCTGGGGGAGCTGGATTCGGTTCAAGTTCTTTTCAACATTGATGGAAATGATGTGCAGCAACCCGCTACACTTGATGTTGTTCCGGGCATCGTGCTTCCGGCTGGGCTGGAACTTCAGATACGCAAAATCTCTGATGGTGCAGAGCGACCGGTTGCAATCACGTCGCAACAGGCTGCGAATAGTATTAAGGCCGGGGATATTATCCTGACTTACCTGGATACGGGCGAAAAAATCGGTGTCGATATTTCGCTTGACGAACTTCTGCTAAGAGAAGCCGGCAAAGGCAATAAAAAACTAAATTTCATAATTGATCGCGGCGGGAAAAAGTGGATCGCGCCGATTCAATTGACTGACAACAACTAAGCCGTTTTGGTTTTTGTAAGGAAAGTAAAGAGCATGGGACTACTTGGTAAGCTGTTTGGAAAACATCATTCGGATCAGAATGATACCTGGGTGGATGAACAGGGCGATTTGGGTAATGCCGTTCCTGAGACCGAGGGTGATATGGCTGTATCGCTGGAGAATTTCCCTGAATTGCAATCTGTTATTGATGCTGGCGAGGAAAAAGAAGAAGTGGCGGCTGTCAATATCTGGGATATCAATGACGAGGCCCCGGAAACACCAGAAGTGCCGCTTGCAGCCCCGGAAGAAACCGCTTTTGAACCCAAACGCCGCACCCGTCGCCCGGCGCGTAACAAAACCCGAATTCTGGGCTTTCAGCCACAGGATGCTTCGGTTGCCAACCCGTTTGACGAAGCCGAACAACCTGTTGCTGTTTCCCAGACAATGATGTCGATGAATCCGACCGGCTGGCTGGTTGTGGTTGCCGGTCCGGGTGCTGGTGCCAGCTTCCCCTTGTTCACGGGCATGACAAAAATCGGTCGCGGTCTGGATCAGACCATTCCGCTGGATTTTGGTGATATGGCCATCTCGCGTGATAACCATGCCGCGATTGCCTATGATCCGGCCGAACATCTGTTCTATCTGGGCCATGGCGGGAAATCCAATATCGTCAGATTGAACGGAAAACCTGTTCTTACCACCGAACAAGTCAAGGATGGCGACGAATTTCTGATTGGTGAAACCACACTACGCCTCAAGACGTTCTGCAGCCCTGATTTCAATTGGGAAACTACCTCGGAAGGGGATGAAGATGTGGCGATCGCGTGAATCGCGTTTTGATGTTGCCTGTGCGATAAGCAAAGGTGCACGTGACTATCAGGAAGACGCCATTGTCAGCGACTTTCCAATCGGCTCGGATACCGGTTTTATTGTGCTGGCCGATGGTATGGGTGGTCACGCTGCCGGTGATGTATCAAGTAAACTTGTTCTGACCGAAGTCTATGGCGAATTGAAATTTCAGCTGGCGGATACAGATGCATTCGAGGCCGAGGCCCCGGCCATTTTGCGCGAGATCGCAAATATGGCGAATGACAGTATTTCGACACATGTGGCCCACCATCCAGAAGCGGAAGGTATGGGTGCAACACTGGTGGTTCCTGTTATTATGGAAAACCGGCTGTATTGGTTGTCTGTCGGAGATTCCCCGCTGTATCTGTTCCGCCAAGGCAAGATGAAGCAGTTGAACGAGGATCACTCTATGGCGCCACAGATCGACCTGATGGTGCAATCAGGTTTGCTGGACGCTGATGCCGCGCTGGAGCACCCCGACCGAAATTGCCTGACATCGGTAATGATGGGAGAGCGGATACCCAAAGTCGATTGCCCCGAGCAGCATACCGAGCTGAGCGAGGGGGATATCCTTGTTTGTTCATCTGATGGTTTGCAATTTCTGTCAAACGCACAGATCGAACGCCTATTGAATAAGAACCGCCGTAAACGGGCCTCTGAAATCGCCGAAGTTCTGTTAAATGAACTGGGGCGGCTTGATGACCCGGATCAGGACAATATCGCCTTTAGTGTAGTCAAGGTGAACGATGCTACCGCGACCCCTGTGTCGGAAAGGGTTCGTCGGCAAACGATGGCCAAGGCAGCAAATGTTGGGAACGGAAGTCACATATACGAACCTGATCAAATTCGGGCCGTTAATTCCGGAAAGTGATGGAATAGATGCCAAAAAAATCCGCACGGGAAAGACTTGAGTTTGCGATCTCGACCGGCCTTTTGCCTGAGGAGGTTGCCAAACCGGCAAAGAATGTCCTGAAGGGGTTTGATACGCCCCTTCGGGTTGTATTGCTGGGGGCTTCCGGTGTTGGAAAAACAGCCGTTCTGAATTTGCTTCTGGGCCAGACTATGGTGCCAGACGGGATAGACGGAATGCCATCTGTCAAACTGGAGTTCGGGGTCGAGCCTAAAATGCTCTGCACTTTGCCGGACGGATCGAAGAAAATCGTCGGTGGTATAGATTTCGAGGCTTGTGCCGGCCTTAAACCTGCCTTTGTGACAGTGCAGGCGAACCTACCGGCCTTGGCCAAAATCAGCGTTATGGAAGTTGTCGCACCGGACGTTCCCGAACAACAGCAAAAGGCAGTTTCCTGGGCTTGCAAACAGGCTGATGTCGCTATCTGGTGTTCGACAGACTTTACCAAAGACGAACAGGATATCTGGGATGTTGTACCTGACCGCCTGAAGGATCACGGTTTCCTGTTGCTGACCAAGACCGACCAACTGATGGGCCAAGCCGAGATAAACACACGCCTTGCCACCTTGTCGCGAAATTGCGGGGATGAGTTTTTGCGAATCTTGCCGATCTCGGCCAAACTGGCCTTGGAGGCACGCGGCACTGGTCGAAATATCAATTTGAATCTGTTCAAATCCAGTGGGGCCACCGGCCTGATTTCAGCGATCAAAGGACAGATAGAAGAAGCACAGCGGGCGACCACCGACAATGCGGAACAGATATTGGCGCGGTATTGTCGCGATTGCGATTATCAGGAATCGGAAACTGTGGTGGATACACCGCCGCAGGTTAGCGAACCAGAGCATGAAGATGCCACCGTCCAAGTGGATACACCAGAACCCGAACAAACCATTACTTCGCCGCGCATGGCCGAAGTTCCGCCGGTAGAGGCCCCGGCTGAACCGGAACGCCCACGCACTGCCGCCGCCCCTAAACTTGAAGTTGTCGGCCCGTCTTACACTGACAAATCCGATGACAAGACAGTTGAATCCGCAGACAAAGACAAGGTTTTACTGGAAGAGGCCCTTGCAGTGCTTTCTGTCTACGAACGTGATCTTGTCGCCTCTCTGGACCATCCCGAGCCATGGGATGATGATCAGGCGTTGCAGGTTTGCGAAGAAGCCATCGCAATGCTACCCGGAGTTCTGGAAGACGGGGCAAGCTCGGCGCTGTCGGATGTTATCGCAGGTGTTTATGATGCGCAGGATACGCTGATTTTGATGCAGCACGAGCAAACTGAAACTGTTGCCGATGATGCCCTGACCCTTTTGTTACAAGTCCGGCGTGATATCGAAAGCATGTTGGTTCGCGCTGCTTAACAAACCTGCCTGACAACCCAGCGCTTGACGCATTGTTTTTCCCGTTCGTATACTAACGAAAACAACGGGGAGCGATGCAATGTCTCAGAAACTTGTCATTCGGAATATCGGGCTGCTTTTGTCCGGCAAGATGGAAGCGCCCATTCTGGAAGCGGATTGCCTGATTGCCGTTGACGGAAAAATCAGCGCCATTGGATACGAAAAAGACATGGATGGCGAAGGCGCGACCTCGGTGATCAACGCCCACGGGGTGACGTTGGCCCCCGGTCTGATCGACAGCCATGTGCACCCCGTGATTGGTGATTACACGCCGCGTCAGCAACAGATCAACTGGATCGACAGCACCCTGCACGGCGGCGTGACTACGATGATTTCGGCGGGCGAAGTGCATCTGCCCGGACGCCCCAAGGATGTGGTGGGGCTAAAGGCTTTGGCGATTGCCTCGCAACGCTGGTACGAAAACTTCCGCCCCTCGGGGATGAAGGTTCTGGCAGGCGCGCCGATTCTTGAGGAAGGCATGGTCGAGGCTGATTTCAAGGATCTGGCCGATGCAGGTGTCAAACTGCTGGGCGAAGTGGGCCTTGGCACCGTCAAAGACGGCAAAACTGCCCGCCAGATGGTTGACTGGGCGCGTAAATACGGCATCCAAAGCACGATCCACACGGGCGGCCCTTCGGTGCCCGGATCAGGACTGATTGACGCCGATATGGTGTTGGAAACCGGCACCGATGTGATTGGCCATATTAACGGCGGCCATTCCGCCCTGCCGGATGATCAGATCACATGCCTTTGCGAAAGTTGTAAGGCCGGGCTGGAAATCGTTCATAACGGAAACCAGCGCGCTGCTATGTTGACCCTGAACACAGCGCGGGAATTGAAACAGATGGACCGGATCATTTTGGGCACCGACGGCCCCGCCGGATCAGGGGTGCAGCCACTGGGGATTTTACGCATGGTGGCGATGCTGTCCAGCCTTGGTGACCTGCCTGCCGAGATCGCATTCTGTTTTGCTAACGGCAATACAGCGCGACAGCGGGAACTGGATACGGGGCTGATCGAGGTTGGCTATGCCGCCGATTTCGTGCTGATGGATCAGGCACAACATGCACCGGGAAAAAACATTCTGGAATCGGTGGAACTGGGCAACCTGCCGGGCATCGGCATGACCATCATTGACGGGGTTGTCACCAGCCAGCGCAGCCGCAACACACCACCGGCCACACGGTTTCCAGAGGTTGTCCTCTAGGTTAGTTTTCTTAGTAATTTCAACAGGGTGCGCTGTTCCGAACTGCTCAGGGGTTTCAGCGTTTCTGCGGTAATTTCATGACCTGTTTCATGTAGCGACGGGATCAGTGCCGCGCCCTTTTCCGACAGGGAAATCAACATGCGGCGTTTGTCGTTCGGATCGGGTTTGGAAGCGACCAATCCTTTGCGAAGCAGCCGGTCCACCACGCCCTTGATCGTTGCCACATCCATTGACGCCAGTCGCCCAAGACGGTTTTGCGAACACTCCCCCTGCTCGTGCAGGCGCATCAGGGTGGAAAACTGGGTCGGGGTCAGACCTGTGGGTGCCAGCGACTGGAATATCCCTGCGTGGCGCTGGCTGGCCAAACGCATGATGTAACCGGCCTGATCATCCAGCCTGTATTCGTCCAGATTTTCTGTTTCGTCTGCCATAATGCGCTCGCTTTAATCAATGCAACACCAACAATAAAGGGTTTTGCACAGCATCACAATGACAGGCGAATCCGGCTACTTCAGACCGTCTTGGCCAATCGCATCCTTGGCTTCCAACCCGCCCACACGCGGTAGGGGTCTACCACTATCAGTCACCGCTACAGCGACCATGATTTCACGCGCGCGCGGGGCATCGTTCAGGCGCACCTCGATACCGTCAAAATGGCTGCGGACATAGGCAGCGTCCTTGTGGCCCAGCGGCACGTCCAGCACCTGACCGGGGCTACCCATTTTCTTGGATGACGCCACCAGTGCGGCCCCTTTTTCCACCGCTTTGCGCAAGGGTGCGCCCAGTTTCGGATGCAGGATCGCGGCGGCATGTTCCAATTCGCCCGCCTCGCCCACCATCGCGGATTTGCCATAGCTTTCGGCCTGCTCGGGCTTGATCCCCAACGCCTGAACACAACGGTTGCCCAGCAATTCGCCCAGCTCTGCGCCGATGTCCATCAGCGGGGTCAGGTCTTCGTGATATTTGCCGGCCAAGGGGTTTTCGATCACCGCCACGGCCACCGCCTTGCGGGTGGGGGGCATGATTTCGCGCTCCATCTCGCGGTGGGTTTCCTCGATAAACACGGCGATTTTGCGTATCTTTGCACTCATCTTAAACCATCCTTTCCAATAATGTCCGCTGCTTCCAGCCCGCCGGAACGGGAATGGATTCGCGGCCCTGTTGTCATCACCAGCGCCAGTGCCATTTCGTTGGCGCGGGGTGCATCGTTACAGCCGACCTCCATCGAATCGAAATGGCTGCGCACATAGGCGGCGTTGATATGGGTGATCGGCACATCCAGCCGCGCGCCGACACCGCCCACCTTTTTGGTCGACGGCACAATGGCATTACAAACCGGCAGCAATTCGCGCATCGCATAGCCGCCGGGCGCGTGCCACAGCGCCCCGTGTTCCAGTTCGCCACCTTCGCCAATCAGCGCACCTTTGCCGTAGCCTTCGATCTTGTCCGGCCCGCCCAGCAGGTCCACCAGCTTTTGCGCCATTTGCAGGCCCAGCGGGCGCAGATCGTCGATAAAGCCCTGAATGTCCGGCTCGTACCGGTGCGCAAACGGGTTGCGGATGATCGCCAGAACCGCGCCGCGCCTATGCGGGGTTTCGGCAACTGGTCCGCCTTCGTGATAGATTTCCTCGACGACGGAAACGGTTTTTCGCAGGATAACGTCAGGCATGGGCAATGGTCCTGTGTTGGGGTGTGAATTGGGATCCAAGGGTGCGGTTTTGGCCCTGAAGGAACAGGGCGGCAGCATGGATTTTCTGGCTGGTCAACATGGTGCGGGCATTGCGGGTGCCGTTGTTCAGCGCGGTTTTTATGTCGGTTGCGCTTAACGGATCACAGCGGGTGACAACCAGACGGCCACCCAGATCGGTATCGTCACGCAGATCATGGGCAGGGGCACGATGGATGGCAGGGTGGTTCGGCAGGTCTACTGCATTGGCAACCAGCGTGGCGGCCACATCGGCTGTAGCGGCATTTTTGGCAAGAATAGAGACTGATTCAGCAATTCCAAACGACAGGCTACGCCCGCCCTGGCCACTGGTGGCGATGCCTCCGATTCCATCATCGTGGCCGATTTTGATCCGCCCCAGATTACCACCATCCAGCCCCGCCATTGCCATCGTAAACCTCTCGCCCTTGGTCAGATGCAGGGCAATATCGCCGCCGTTGTTCACATAGGCGCGGCGCAGGGGGGTGGCGTTGGTCATGGCCTGCAATACTTCGTCTGCCACGGCACCGGCAACGGCAGCCATGCGGGTCAGGAAGGTATTGCAAAACGGCAGGGCAGCAGTGTGCATTCGGTTGGCAACAGTGCCAGCGGGGGTGGGTGAGTCGGGGTCTAATGGTTGGCGCAGGGCTTCCAAACCAGTCACTAACTCGGCCAAAATCGTGTCAAAACGGCTGCGTGCGGCATCAAAGGCAAGCGCGCGGTTGCCATCCACCCCGATCACCAGATCAATCGGCCCATGCTGCAAATGCAGCCGGTTGCCGGATAGCATTGTGGCCTGCACCCCCGTCATGTCCTGTCCTTCCAGCGGTAATGCCGGTGGTCATGTGGATGCGGTTGGCTTTGGTTGTGGCTAAGGGTGCGGTTGTCGGCGTGCAGCACATCTGCGGTGTTGCGGATTTCTTCCATATGGCCGCCAAGGGCTGCGTAATCGGATTTGCGCAGGGTGAATTCGATCGGCGCGACCAAAGCTGGTGTAGGGACATAGCCGAAAGACCCCGTCGGCATCTCCATCACATCCACCATCACAGTGATGCCGCCGCCCGGCCAGATATAGGCCTCGGCCCCGCCGCAGGACACATAGGTCAGCGAATCCTTTACCGATTTGGTCAGCCGCACGGGGTTTTCGGTGACGCCGGCCCGCAAGGAGCCACCAGCGCCCGCCATGAACAACACCGAACATAACGAGGGTTCACAGTTTTCCGCGATCCGTTCCGCCGACAGTTTCAACGCGGGCGGAATTTCGGCGGGTTGCGGTTTCAAATCGGCATCCAGCACGAAATAGGCGTATTGTTCGCCGGTGGTCGAGACCATCAACAGGCGCAATCCTTGCCACGCGATTTTCGCATTGAACGGGCCAAGGATGGTCAGCGGGTCGTCAATATCGGTGCCACCCCAACCGGTGCCCGGCTCCGCCACTCGAAAATAGCGCCCCGGGGTCGAACGCCGCCCCAGTATCTTGATTCCCGTTGGTGGCACATCCAGCAGCTTGCCAGCCTGATGTTCCGACAAAACGCCGGTGATATGGTCATCGACCACCACCACTTCGTCCACATGATCGACCCATTGTTTGGCAAACATTCCGATGGTGGCTGACCCACAGCCAACCCGCATCAGTTTTTCCGGCGCGCCATTGATCACCGGCGGCTGGCCTGCCTGCACCACAAGGGAAATGTCGCCAATCTGCATTTCCACCGGCTCGCGATTGCACAGGCGCAGCAGGGCGTCACAGGTCACGCGCCCCTCCTTTTTGCTGCCGCCCGTCAAGTGATCGACCCCGCCCAGCGACAGCATTTTCGAGCCATACTCGGACGTCATCACATGCCCGATGGCCTCGCCGTCCACACAGACCACTTCGCGCTCGTGGCCGATATGGCGGTCGGTGTCGATTTTCACCTTCACGCCGCAATAGGAGAAGATGCCTTCGGTCACCACGGTGACCATATCCACGCCCTCGACATCCTGCGAAACGATAAAAGGGGCGGGTTTGTAATCGGGGTAGGTGGTGCCTGCACCCACGGCTGTTACGAACGATTTTTCCGATTGCAACAGGTCGCCGTCCCAATCCGACCCGCCAGTATCCTTCATAAACGGCACCAGTTTGTCGTGACTGGTTTCCAGCACCGTCAATGGATCCAGCCGCACCAGATCGCCGCCGTGGTTGGCGTAACGGTCACAGGCGCCGATTTTGCCGTCCGCGATATAGCACATCACGGGGCAGGCATCGCAGCGGATTTTTTCCGGCTTGCCGGTCATTTGCGGGCCTCCAGAATGGCTGCGCGCACCCGCGCCGGTGTGGCGGGCAGGTGGCGGATGCGCACACCACATGCGTTATGGATGGCGTTCAGAATGGCGGGGGTGGTTGGGATCAGCACATGTTCGCCCAGCCCCTTGGCCCCATAAGGGCCGTGGGCATCGGGGGCCTCGATGATCAGGGTTTCCACGGGGGGCATGTCGCCCATTGTGGGGATCAGATAATCATGCAGATTTTCGGTGCGACCCGGCAGGTATTCTTCCATCAAGGCCATTCCCAGCCCTTGCGCAATGCCGCCCTGCACCTGCCCTTCGACCAGCATCGGGTTGATGGCGTGGCCCACGTCATGGGCAGCCACGAATTTCTGCGCTTTGACCAACCCCAGCGCGGTATCCACCGTCACCACCACTAGATGCGCGGCATAGCCGAACTGGGCATAAGGGATGCCTTGGCCGTTTTCATCCAGGGGTTTGGTGGGCGGGTCATAGGTTTCTTCGGCGCGAAAGGCGTAGCCCTCGGCATCGGTAGGCAGTTGGCGCAGGTCGATCCGGTGGCTTTGGTCGCCATCGGTGACGGTGATTTCCCCGTCGCTAAATTCCAGCCGCGCATTATGACCCGCGTTGATCTGCGCCAAAATGTCGGCGCGCAGGGTTTCGCCTGACAGCCGCGCGGCGTTGCCCGAAACATAGGTCTGGCGCGAGGCCGAGGTTTTGCCTGCGTCCGGCGTCACATCCGTATCTGCACCGATCAGGGTGATCTGCTGCACCGGCACGCCCAAAGCGGTGGCAAAGATTTGCGCGATCACCGTGTTGGCTCCTTGGCCGATGTCCATCGCGCCTTGATGCAGAACCACAGTGCCATCCGCGCGGATACCCGATTTGATGGTCGAAGGGTTGGGCAGCGAGGTATTGCCACAACCATACCAGCCCGCGGCAAGCCCGACCCCCATCTTCAGGATCTCGTTTTCGGCGTTGAACGCGGCGGCCTTGGCGCGTTCGGAATCCCATGCGGGGCGCAGGGCCTCAAGGCAGGATTTAACGCCGACACCCTGTTCAAACACCTGTCCGCAGACGGTCGGCACGCCGTTATCCAGCGCGTTCTTTAGGCGGAACTCCAGTGCATCCATGCCCAGCTTTTCCGCCAGTTCGTCAAACAAGGTTTCCTGTGCCACCGCCGATTGCGGCACCCCGAAGCCGCGAAACGCACCGGATGGCGGGCAATGGGTGTGCACTGCCTGCGTTTCCGCGCGGTAGTCGGTAATGCGGTAGGGACCAGAGGCATGAACCGGTACGCGGTTGGCCACGGTTGGTCCCCAACTGGCATAGGCGCCGGTGTTGAAATGGCCGAAGAAATTGAAACCGGACAGGGTGCCATCCGATTTGGCCCCGATTTGCAAGCTGATCTGCGCGGGGTGGCGTTTGGTGGTGGATTGCAATGATTCCGTGCGGCTGTAGGTCAGGCGCACAGGCTTGCCGGTTTTCAGGGTGGCCAGTGCCAGATAGGGCTGCACCGACAGATCAAGCTTGGAGCCAAAGCCGCCGCCAACGCCGGTCGGGACAATGCGGATCTGGCTGGCGTCCATTGCAAGGATCAGCTCCAGCGCGTCGCGGTCCATAACAGGCGCTTGGGTGCAGGCGTGGATTTCGATGCGCCCATCGACCATCTGCGCAAATCCGGCCTCGGGCTCAATATAGGCGTGTTCGACAAAGCTGGTGGTGAAATCGGCCTGAACGGTGATGTCGGCATTGTCCAGCGCGGCCTGTGGGTCGCCGCATTTCACGAAACCGCCGCACATGATGTTGCCCTTGCGACCCGCGTGCAGTTGCGGGGCGGTTGCATCCAGCGCCTGATCTATGGTTTGGGCATCAATCAGTTGTTCCCATGTCACCGGAAAATCGGCGGGGTCGAATTGGCGGATGAAATCGGGGGTGGCGATGATGGCGGCGACGGCTTCGCCACGGAAACGGGTTTCGTTCACGGCGAACACGGGTTGGTCGGCAAAATCGGGGATCACGCCAAAGCAATTCTGGCCGGGGATGTCGCTGGCGGTCAGAACAGCCTTAACCCCGTCATGTGCGGCAATGAACCCGTCCAGATCGTCCAGCACAAATGCAGCGCGGGCATGGGGCGAGCGGATGACCAGGATTTCCAGCGTGCCGGCTGTTGCGATGTCATCGCCAAAGGCTTCGCGGCCCTCGACCTTGGCTTGCCCGTCAAGGCGGCGGATGGCGGCACCAGTGTGGCCAACAGGATCGTCCAGCGCGGAGGCAGGGTTGGCAACGGCCAGAACGGCCTCGATAATCTTGCGATAGCCGGTGCAGCGGCACAGCACGCCGCCAAGGGCATCCTGCACCTGTTCCGTTGTCGGGTCGGGGTTTTCGCGCAACAGGGCGACGGCGGCGACCATCATGCCGGGGGTGCAGATGCCGCATTGGGCCGCGCCGAAATCCTGAAAGCTGTCGCGCAGGCGGGCGGCGATTTCATCGTCTTGCAGGCCGGTCAGGGTGTGCACCTGCCGCCCCTCGGCCTGTTGGGTCGGGGTCAGGCAGGCGCAAACGGGGGTGCCGTCCAGCAGCACAGTGCAAGCGCCGCAATCACCCGCGTTACAGCCGATTTTTACATCCCGCGCACCAAGGCTTTCGCGCAGGGTTTCGGACAGGCGTTCGCCGGTGGCAGGGGTGGTGGAAACGGGTTTACCGTTCAGGGTGAAATCGGTCATGTGCTGGCCCCCGTGATGGTGCGGCGGATCAGCTCGGCAACAGCGTCCAGCCGATATTCACTGCTGCCGCGCACGTCATTGATCGGGGCAAGCGGGGTTAGATGGGTGGCGTTGACCAGTATGTTTTCGGGGGCGGTGCCGATCAGGTCTGCTTCCAGCGCAGACAGGCGTTGCGCTACGGGTGAACAGGCCCCGACGGCCATGCGGGCATGATCAATCCGCCCTTGCGCATCATAGCCAATCACGGCGGCGACCATGGCGGTTGAAATCACCAGATATTTCCGGCTGCCCAGTTTGCTGAACGCGGCCCGCACATGATCCGGCAGCGGCGGGATCAGAATGGCCGTTACAATTTCCCCGGCCCGCAAAGCGGTCTGGCGCACGCCGGTGATGAATTCGGACAACGGCATAACCCGCACACCCCGCGCCGAGGCAACCTCGACCTGTGCATCCAGCGTCAACAACGGCGGCACCCCGTCAGCAGCGGGCGAAGCATTGACCAGATTGCCCGCAATCGTGCCTGTATTCTGGATTTGCTGTGATCCGACCTCGCGGGCGGCCTGTTTCAACCCGTCAAAAGCAGCGGGCAGATCAGCGTTGATAACATCTGTCCATGTTGTCGCTGCACCCATGCGCCAACCCGCATTATCCAGTGTAATCCCACGCAGCCCTTTGATCCGGCTGACATCCAGTATCGCCTGCGGGGCCACCCCCATTGCCGGAAAGAAATCCGTCCCCCCCGCCACGATCGACATGCCGGTGGTGTCCAGATGCGCAAGCGCATCGTCCAAGGTATCGGGCGCGAAATAGGTCACGAATGGCCCCCTGTTGGCGCTGTGATTTTTTATTGTTAGCGCACGAATGATATGGGCAGGGGCAAGAGTTTGTCAATTCCCGCAGTGCTATCGTGATTGCAGCAGCCTTTCGGCCAGCTCGACAAACCCTTCACCGCCTTTTTGGCGGGTGATCCATGTTGGCTCGGCTTCGATCCGGCCTTTGAAATCGGCAACATTCGCCACCCCGCAGGAATTCGGGAAATAGTCAAACATCGGCGCGTCATTCGGGCTGTCGCCGCAGAACACCACACGGTGTTTTTCAGATTCCAGATCAAAGCCCAGAACCTCGTGCGTAAACTGTCGGGTCATCGACAGTTTGTCATAATCCCCAAACCAGCCATTCACATGGATTGACGAAATCTTGGCCACAGCGCCTTCTTCCTCGAAAATCTGTTTGATCCGCGCGATGTCAGCATCGTTCAGAGGCGCGACATCCTCGCTGAAATCCACAGCCAGATCGGCCACGCGATAGGGTTGGTCGGCGGAAATGGCGCAGCCAGGAACCTCGGCCAGAACGCGGGTTTGAATGCGGGCCAGTTTCGCGGCGTTTTCAGCACGGGTTGCGGCATTGGCAAAATATTCACGGCGCATTTTGCGGCTGGCGCTATCGTAGGCAAAATAGAATGCCCCGTTTTCACCCACCACACCGCTGACTGGCCAGAACCGCGCAATCATATCGCACCAACCGGCAGGGCGACCGGTGATCGGTGCGACGTGAAAACCCGCGTTGAACAGATCTTCAAGCGCTTGATAGGCGATAGCAGGCAATCGCCCGTCTGTGGTGAGGGTATCGTCAATATCGGCCAGAACCGTGGTAATCTGGGCGGCGGTGTCAGTGGGAAATTCGGTGATCGGGCGCATCTGGTCCTCGGATTATGCCAAGTAATACACAAAGATAGACCATCGCCCGGCACAAGCCAAACACCTGTTTGCCGAAAATAAAATGCACCCGATCCACAAATGGGAACGGGTGCATAAACATTATAGGAACTGTATGACCGGTTTACTTCACTGTTTTGGAATAAGCAGTATACAGACCGGTGATCGCATTCATTTCTTTTAGCTCTTTGGTCAACATATCAAACAGCTGTTCTTGCGCCTCGTTGCCGATTGAACCTTTGCCGGTTACACCATCCAACAGCGATTTGGCCTCGTTCCAGTCATCGGTTGCGGTAACCAGACTATCATGGATTTCACTGGTTGGCGGGGCTTTGACACCCGCCGCAGGCATGCCGTCCCTTAAGGCGCTCAGGGTCAATTCGAACATGGAAACTGTCGCCTTCATGTCATCAACCGTCCCAAGTGCGGCATTTCCTGTTTCAATGCCACAGCTTTCCTTGGCAATTTTCTGGGTCAACATGCGCTGGCGACCGGCAAAATCAATAAGCAAAGCATCTTCTGCTGTCATCTCAAAGGGATTGGCATATTCAGCAGTTTCTTCCGTTACCAGTGCTTTTGCACCTTCTAGAAGTGCCATGTTGTTTTCGGAAAGATATGCCATGGATGCATCGACGTCCTTGCCTGCACGAATATCATTAATGGCAGCGTGGAAGGGCCCCCACAGGGCCGATAATTCATCAAGTTTGGCAAGGGTTCGACGCTTTTCTTCTGCCCCGAAAACACCCATATCAGAATCACCATCCTTGAGTGCAATGAGTATCTTGCCGAACTCTACGCTGGCGGCATCCAATGCCTGAACGGCTGTTTCAGGGTTGCCTGAATAGACCACGATGCATGCAGCGGCCGGCATTCTCTGGCTTAGCATCCGTAATTTGCCCGAAGAGTTTATCCGCTGGCTGGCGCCGTCATCTTCGATAGTGGAAGCGTCGGCCTGGACTTGATGGGCCGGTAGCGCAAAACAGAACACGGTGAAGGTGGATAGCGTCACAGCCCTTAGGGCTGTGCGCAATCCGGTTTTCTTACTCGTTAGTTTCATTTTTCTATTCCCTCGTACTGACCGGGAATACTCCCGGACACTCGGTAAAAGTTGCTTAACTGGGTGTGCGATTAGTTTTTGGCCAACCACACTTCGACCCGACGGTTCGCACCACGGCCAGCTTCAGAACTATTACAGCCAGTAGGAGAGATTTCACCAAAGCCGGATGCTTCGAATTCAATATTCGCAACCCGGTCTCCACCAATCTCTTGCAGCTTTGCAATAACTTGCTGCGCGCGGCCCAAGCTTAGTTTCTTGTTTGCTTCGAATGAGCCGACGTTGTCAGTGAAGCCTACCATTTCAACACGGGTGCCTTTTGGCTGGCCCGCCAGATAGTTTGCCAGACGCTCCATATCTTCTATTCCGCGTGGGTCTAGCTGTGATGAACCCAGATTGAAACGGAAAGTCGTGGACAGGCGGTCATATTTTGTCATCTCTGCCAGCATTTCACGGATGACATTGCCTTCGAATGCATCAACATTAGCATTCAGAAGCGAAGCTGCGCGCGGGCTGTCCAGAGCCTGTTCCCTGCTGATAATTCCCAGATCGATAAACCCGGCTTTGGCAATCACGCCATCGGCCGCATCCGATGTTGCGTATTTAACAAAGTCCTTAACTTCGGCACCCGGGTTTTGCGCGTTGTACAGATACAAACGACGTTGCAACGCATATTCCTCGGTTTTGGCCGAGAACGGATCCGGTGTTGATGTGATTCCACATTCGTTCACAAGGTTAAGTGGCTTGGCGCCGCGTTTGAAAGCATAGCCAACATAGCCGATCGCGCCCGGGTTATCGTTGACAAAGGCGGCAACTTTGTTGCTGTCATTTTCAACAATTGCCCCTTCAGGTGCTGCATGGGCATCCTTGCCAAATATACGGTCCTGGAAAACCTCGTATGTCCCGGTGCCTTCTGCGCGGGAAACAACCTGAATGGGTAAATCGGCACCACCCAGTTGGTTCCAGTTGGTGATTGCACCAGAGTAGATACCCTTAAGGTCTTCAATAGAGACAGTTTCAACACCATTGTCCGGGTTCACAATGATAACCAGACTGTCAACGGCAAGGATATGTTCCTGATCAATGCTGATCATATTGCCTTTGCCTGCTGCCCGTAGGGCGCGGGCTTCGGCCGGTGTGATCCGGCGGGAAGACATACCAACCGCAGTATCGTCATTCAGCAGCGCGTCAAATGCGTCTTTTGAAGATGTTGCGGTCACAAGGAACGATCCCAGTTCGTCACCATACCCGTTATCACCAATAAGTTTTGCCAGAGTTTCATTTTTGTTTTGGGTTTCGGCCAGTTCAATGCCTGCACCCTCGTTTGCGGCATATCCACTAAGAAGAAGCGGCATAACCCCAAGACCCACGGCTTCTGAACCGTAGAAATGCACATCCGTTGCCACAGTATCAAACGTCGGGCACGACGCGCCTTCACAGCGGACGCGGCTGGATGAAATAGCCAGTTCACCCAAGGCGGTACGGATGACGTAGTTGTCATCCTTGAATTCAACCAGTTCACCTTTCAAGTCAACGGTGCCGTCAGCCGATTTCAAGGTAACTTCACCTGCGAACGCAACGCTGGATAGCAGCAAAGAGGTGGTCAGAGCGGCCATCTGCAATGTGCGCTTGCGGCCCTTGTTCAAATAGGTTTTCAATGTCTTATCTCCTGTAACAGCTAATTTGGCCCACTGGTAACTTGTAAGTAAGGAGGCACAATTGGATAAAGGAGCCTGTATGATTACAAGCTCTCTTGGATATTGTGTCTGCTATTGATAATTTAAGGAGAATTTAAGGCGATAATTAGAAGAATAGAGATGTTACTGGGGCAGAATTAAGCTATGCAATTTGAAGGTGTAAAAAGACCGCTCTAGTTGTTTTTATTGCGCCATGTATCAATGATGGAAGGGATCGAATCACTGGGGGCCACTGCTAAACCCAGCTGATTGTTGATGCGAAAACATAGAATAGAATCGTAATTATCCGACAATGTGCCAACGACAGTTGCAACCGGTTCCATGGGGTTTGCTGTGAATTGGTCCAGATAATGATCGAGTGTTTCGGCAGTATTTTCAGCAACTTTTTCCAGTTCGGTTATAGTTTTGCTATCACCTGAATTCACGCCAGCATCATCACCTTTGGCAATCAGCCATTCTGTAATACCCGGAATGCCTGTTAGAATCGCGATTGCTGCACTTGCGTCCTTGATGGCAGGCTCTTTCACTTCGTTGGATGCGGGGATGTTCTTTAGCAAATGCCCGGCCTGCAGACCAACAGCACTTGTATCAAACGCCTGATCAGGCATTGAGGCTATAACCGACACTTCATTCGCATCTTTGGCGAATAAGGAAATCGTTTGAATAAATTGCTCCAGATGGTCGCCCTCGGATAGTAGCTCTCCAATTAATGGGCTGGTTTCACCCTCATTTGGCATTTGCAATGCTGTTATATGCAATACCCGACGTCCGATTACATCCAGACCCAGTTTAGCACCCGTATCCGTTTGGAACTCCAATGCGCGTGCAAGGATCGTTTCGTTTATTTCTTGCAGCAGCGCCTTGACGTTTTCACCCGGATTACCCGAAGCAATTATTCGTGCATTATTCCGGTTAAAGCGGGATTTCTGTCCGAGTGATTTAAGCCGTTTTATGATGTCTCGCGACTGGATCATGCCTCACCCGCTTTTCTCAATGTATCCCGCGCCATTGTTAAAATATCCTTCAGTTTAATATCGTAGTCACATTCGAAAATCAGTGCATTTGGTGAAAACTCGGTTGTCCGCAGGGTCAAAAGGATGCCTTTATCTGTCATAATGATCGCTTCCACAGGGGGGGGGATCAATGAGGTGCCAGCCGATACGGCCGGACATTCAAATGCATTGGCTGCCTGGATGCATAATTCATCCAAAAGTTCTTGGCCAATGTCGGCTTTTGTCGATTCAGCTAAAACCAACTGCACTGACAGATCGGCAAAGGCAGCAATGCGAACAGAATCAAACGCGCTGTTGATTGCGTCCAGATGTTCGGAAATACTCATCTTTGCAGCCTTTCTGGTTAAGCGTATACCACTGAATCATAACCGATAGACAATTAGCATTATCGGTAGTGAATTGTCACCCAGCAAAACCGCTGTTTTTCAAAGAAGTGCTTCAATCAACGTGCGCGCAGAATTTGATTTTGGCACCCAAAGACCCCGTTCTATTGCTTCGTTCAACCGCTGGGCTATTTCGCGCAACGCAGGGGCATTGTGTTCTGTAATAAAATCGCGTGTTTCTTCATCTTCCAGAAACGCCGCATGGACCAGATCAAAGTGATGCCCACGCACCGCCCCCGTAGTGGCGGCAAAGGCGAACAGGTAATCCACCGTCGCGGCCATTTCAAACGCGCCCTTGTAGCCGTGCCGTTTGACCCCCTCGATCCACTTCGGGTTCACCACGCGGGACCGCACCACGCGGCCGATTTCATCCTCCAGCGTGTGGATAACAGGGCGTTCGGGACGGGAATGGTCGTTGTGATAAATCGGCCTGTCCCGGCCCTGAATGGTAGAAACCGCCGCCGCCGCGCCGCCTTCGAACTGGTAATAATCGTCGCTGTCCAGCAGATCATGTTCGCGGTTGTCCTGATTTTGCACGATCGCCTCGACCTGCCCCAGGCGGGTTTCAAATGTGGCTCTAACCTTGCGCCCTGCGGTCCCTTTGCCATAGGCGTAGCTGCCCCATTCCAGATAGGCCTCGGCCAGATCGGCTTTATCCGCCCACAGCCGTTCGTCAATCATCGCCTGCAAACCAGCCCCGTATGCGCCGGGTTTGGAGCCGAACACACGATAGCTGCCCTCCTCGCCCTCCTGCCGGAACCGCGCCGCGGCGGGGTTCAGGTCATCCGGTTCGTCCAGTGCCATCACAGCGCGGGCAGCGCTATCGACCAGCGCAATCAACTGTGGGAAAGCGTCACGGAAGAAACCCGAAACCCGCAGAGTGACATCCACGCGAGGGCGGCCCAGCACCCCTTGGGGCAATATCTCGAATCCCGTGACCCTCCGGTTGGCGCTGTCCCACGTCGGCTTGACTCCCATCAGGGCCAGACACTGGGCAATGTCATCCCCGCCGGTGCGCATATTGGCGGTGCCCCATGCGGTCAACAGCATCGTGCGCGGCCAGTCACCGTTTGTTTGCAGGTGCTTTTCGATCAGCAGGTTGGCCGATTTCCAGCCCAATGTCCAAGCCGTCGGCGTCGGCACCGCGCGGCTGTCCACGCTGTAGAAATTCCGCCCTGTCGGCAAAACATCCAGACGCCCGCGGGTGGGTGCGCCGGATGGCGCCGGGTCGACGAAGTGCCCTGAAAGGGCGGTGAGAAGGCCCGCGCCTTCCTTTGGTCCACAGTCTCTAACACAGGGGAAAACGGTGGATCTTACGTGCTGCATAACCTTTGCTGTGGCATCCCCGCACACATTGGCCCTACCCTCGATCAATTCAATCGCCAGCATTTCCAGCCGCTCGATGGTATCGCCGGTGCTGCGCCAGTTATCATCGCAGACCGCCGCTAAAACATCGGGCCGCTCCCCGCCCCACGCGGCGGCCATATCCGCATCCAGTGGATCAAACCCCAGTCCCAAATCCTGCGAAATCGCCTGTATTAGAGACGCATTATCTCCCGTCCCGTCCCCGCGCGGCACCCTGACAAGCGCTATCACCAGATCACGTTCCAGCGCACCCGTGGGCGATTGGCCGAACACATGCAACCCGTCCCTGATCTGCGCTTCTTTCAGCTCGCACAAATAGGCGTCCAGCTTGGCCAGATCGCTTTCTTCGTCCGACCCCGACAGCCCCGCATCCTGATCCAGCCCCATGACCGAGGTCAGCGACAGGATTTCACGCCGCAGATGGTCAATTCGGCGCGGGTCCACCCCTGCGGCCTCGTAATACTCATCCACCAGCGCCTCCAGCTCTTTCAGCGGGCCATAGGTCTCGGCCCGCGTCAGCGGTGGCGTCAGGTGGTCGATGATCACGGCCTGCGCGCGGCGTTTGGCCTGTGTGCCCTCGCCCGGATCATTAACGATAAAGGGGTAGATATGCGGCATCGGTCCCAGCACCACTTCGGGCATGCAGGTTTCCGACAGCGCCAGCGCCTTGCCAGGCAGCCATTCCAGATTGCCGTGCTTGCCCATATGCACAATCGCATGGGCACTAAACTGATGTCGCAGCCAGAAATAGAACGCCAGATAGTTATGCGGCGGCACAAGGTCGGGGGAATGGTAGGTGTCGGTCGGGTCAATGTTATAACCACGCGCCGGTTGCAGACCGACAATCACATTGCCGAATAGCAGAACCGACAGGGCAAAGTGGCCGCAGTCGACCGAACCGGGCGTGTAGAACGGATCCTGTTCCGGCGTACCCCACCGTTCCTCGATCTTTTGGCGCACCTCGTAGGGCAGTTGACCATAGGCGATCTGGTAATCCGCCATGCTCATCTGCACCCCGCCGGTTTTCTGCGCCCGATCAGTTAGCCAGTTCGTCGGCCCCTTCAGGATGGCCTGCATCAATTCATCGCTGTTTTCAGGCGGGTTAGAGACGAAATATCCTGCCTCGGCCAGCAGTTTCAGCACATGCACCGTGGCGGCGGGCGTATCCAGACCCACCCCGTTTGCAAGCCGCCCGTCCTTGTTCGGATAATTCGCCAGCACCAGCGCCACCTTGCGCTTTTCCGGCACCTCATTGCGCAGTCTGGCCCAGTTTGCCGCCAGTTCTGCCACAAAGGTCACCCGATCCCCCCGCGCCCGATAGGCGGCGATGGGACATTCGGTGGCCTCGTCAAAATAGGCTTCGCCCTTGAAGGAAATCGCGCGGGATAATATGCGCCCGTCCACCTCGGGCAGGGCGACGTTCATGGCGATGTCGCGGGCGGACAGGCCGGTTAACCCGTCCTCCCACGCGTCTTCGCTTGATCCCGCAAGCACCACTTGAAAAACCGTGCAACCCTTGGCGGCCTCCATCGCAAGAGGGTTCGAAGCCCCCGCGTGATGGTCCCCTTGATGTGGTGAACCGACGGCAAACGACGTGCAGTTCAAGATCACATCGGGCGGGGCGGCAGTGAACAACTGTTCCAGCGTGGCGACCGATACGGGGTCTTTCAATGACGCCACGAACACCGGCAACGGGTTCAGCCCTTGGCGCAACAATGCCTTGACCATGCGGTTCACAGGATGCAGCCCCGCGCCCTGCACCAAAGCGCGGTAAAAGATCAGCGGCACGACGGGCGCGCCTTGGGTCCAATTTGCCCGTGCTGCCTCCAGATCGGCCACGCCCGCGCCGGGCCAGTAAACCCCCGCCCGCAACAGCGGTGTGGCGGCGGAGGGTTTGTCGGTACCGTCCAGCATGGCGCGGGTATAGGCCAGAAAACCACTGGCATTGGCCGGCCCGCCCTCGACCATATATGCCCAAAGCGCATCGTAATCCGCCCGCGATACCGTGGACAGCCGCCACAGGTCGGGGTCGGGTTTGTCGTCGCCGGGCAGGGCGGCAAAGGGCACGCCTGCGTCATGCAGATGGGCGGCGTATTGTTCCAGCCCGTATTTCCAGTACCCCGCCCCGCCCAGTACACGGGCGATCACCAGTTTCGATTTCGTGGCGCAGGCCTCGATATGCAGATCGACCGACATCGGGTGTTGCAGGTGGGTCAGATTGGCCAGCCGCAGGGTGGGGGCATCGGCCATTTCCGCGCGGGCCTCGGACAGGGCGGCCAATTCGGTATCGGCAGCGGATATGAACACCACATCGGCCGGAGTCTGGCCCAGATCAACGGGTTCCTTGCCGTCGTCGATAGAGCCTGGAGTTGCTGCAAGCAGGTGCATTAGAGCCGCTTTTCCATAAACACGCTTGTCTTGTTCGCCACATAATCCCCGAACGGTGCGCATTTCACAAAACCGTGCCGTTCATACAGCCGGTGCGCGGCGTGCAGCAGATCGCCAGTTTCCAGCTTGATCATGGGCAGGTCCAGTTCGCGCGCGTAGTCCTCTAGCTGGCGCATCAGGGCGTCGGCCAAGCCTTTGCCGCGTGCATCCTCGGACACGAACAGCGATTTTACCTCGCCATAGTCGCCCTTGTAGGCCAATGCGGCACAGCCCAGCACCATATCGCCTTCGCGGGCGATAAAGAACCGGATGTCGGGGGTGCAAAGGGCGTCGATCGACAGGTAATGGTTGTCCTCGGGCGGGAATAGACGCTCCATCAGGGCATGGCTGGCCTGCAACAGCGCCGTGGCCTGTGGCGCGCGAGGGTCACCCTGCTCGATGATCAGCATCAGGCCCCCAATGCTTTGGTAATAGCCGCCTGATCCAGTCCGGCCTGTCCGATCACCACCAGTGTTGTGCCGCGATCCTCGCCTGCGGCGAAGGGGCGGTCGAAATAGCTGTCAACGCGGGGGCCGACGGCCTGAATGGTCAGGCGCATGGGTTTGCCAGCTACGGCGGCAAAGCCTTTCAAGCGCAGGATGTTATGCGTGCGGATCACATCGGCGATTTTGGCGGTGAAGGCGGCAGGATCGGTGATTTCACCCATGTTGACCGCGAAGTTCTGGAATTCATCGTGGCCGTGTTCATGTTCATGATGGTGATGATCATCATCGTCCTCATCATGATGATGGTGATGCACCTCGTGACGCGATCCCAGATCCTCCTCGGCCCCGATACCCTGCCCTAGCAGAACATCCACCGGCAAAGCGCCCATTGTGGCCTTGACCACCTGCACACCATCGCGGGAATCCTTGCGCAAATCAGTCACTAACGCAGCGGATTCATCGTCTGTCAGCAGATCGGCCTTGTTCACCACGATCATGTCGGCACAGGCGATCTGGTCGTCAAACAATTCAGACAATGGCGTTTCATGGTCAAGGTTGTCATCCTGCGCGCGTTGAGCATCGACGGCAGTGACATTGGCGGCGAACTGGCCGTCCACTACGGCCCGCCCATCAACCACCGTCACCACCCCGTCCACCGTCACGCGGGTGCTGATCTCGGGCCAGTTAAAGGCGCGCACAAGTGGTTGCGGCAGGGCCAGACCCGAGGTTTCTATGACGATGTGGTCGGGCGGGGTTTCGCGTTCCAGCAGCTTTTGCATGGTGGGGATGAATTCATCGGCCACAGTGCAGCAGATACAGCCGTTCGACAGCTCCATGATATCTTCGTCATTGCAGGCCGCATCGCCACACCCCTTGAGGATATCGCCATCCACCCCCAGATCACCGAATTCGTTGATGATCAGGGCGATGCGTTTGCCGCCTGCGTTGTCCAGCATGTGGCGGATCAGCGTGGTTTTACCGGCACCCAGAAAACCGGTGACGACAGTAGCGGGGATTTTGGCAGCCATTTTGAATGTCCTGACTATTGGAACGATATGCGGCAGGGCCAGTCAGGCCTTGCCGCATGTTTTGTGTTTCAAGCGGTCTGGTTGTTTTGGCCCCGGGTCCAGAAATAACCGGCAGCCAAACCCAGAACAACCCAGTCGATAAAAGCAACAGCATAAGAACGTGCCACATATTCACCAGCCAATTCCGGCGGGGCAACACCGGCATAACCATCCAGATGCGGTGCGCCGATCAGCTGTGGTGCAATCAGCAACGCAATGCCGATGGCAACATATATCAGCGTGCGCCCATACCCGAACAGCGCAAAGGCCAGTACAGCGGAAATGGCCGTTGCCACCCACCATAATTGCCGTGCTTCAAGCTCGGCGGCGGGTGTTCCCGGTAATTCGGGCGCCAATCCGATTCCCGGCATGATCTGAATGGCGGCAAATCCCGCAACCCCCCAGATTAACGCATCCTTTATGGTAATGCGCTGCCCGAACCTTTCAACAAGTGCAAATCCTGCAACCATCATCAAAGACCAGCCGACAAAGGTGGTAAAATCCGCAAAGAAGGCCAGAGAATAGCGCGTGAACAGGCTTTCTTCGTCGTCTTCTGCCGGTGCTGCGTCTTGGGCAGGTGCCGCATCGGGATTGGCGGCTTCCTGAGCTTCGTTAATCACCAGAACGCCGCCAAAGTGGCTTTTGTTTCCGGTTTCGTATTCTTCACCTTCCAGAATCAGTTTTTCCATAAGTGCCCACTGGAGCAGGACGGCAATCAGCCCTGCAACCAGACCAGCGAACAACGCGCTGGTAAACAAACGTGCGGTCATGGGTTAGTGGCAGGGAAAGGCCAGCGTGTGGCGCGTATCGTGGGCCGAGTCGTGATACTGTGCAGCCTGTGCAAAGCCGGTAAAGTAGATCAGGATTACCCCTGCAGCGATAGCCGACAGGATAGGCAACAGGCCGGTATGATCGGTTGCATGCGCATGGGTTTGGTTCAAGGTCTTCATTTTAGTATCTCCTTATCCTGTCACACCCGACAGGTTGGTTTCAGTTCAATGTCAGGCCGGTCTCCTGGCTTGCGGGTCGATGTGCGATGTCTCCTTCCCGGGTTTTCACCCAGTGGGTCATGACATGCACTCTCCGCTTACAGTCGCGGGGGCGGCTGTGGCATCTGGCCCCTGTTTGGGTCACCATCACCACATTCCCAGTTTCATCCCCAAGCGTTTGAACGCCCGTGCGGGGAACCTTACCTGTCCTGTTTGCAGGCAATTGTTGTCCTGCGTCAAGTGGATTTGCGACATTAGAGGTGCTTTTACCGTCTGCATAAATCGGCGGGTTTCTGCGGATATACGCAATATCTTGTGGATAAGTCGCCAATACGGAGCAGATTGTGTGGTTCTTCGTTGACTCTTATGATGTTGCACCGTTTGATTTACTTTCATTACGGAATCAGAAGGCTTACAGGCGCTTTGCAATTTTCGAAACTCAGGCTGAATGGCTTTAAAAGCTTTGTCGACCCGACCGATCTGGCGATCGCGGACGGGCTGACCGGTGTTGTGGGGCCGAATGGCTGTGGTAAATCCAACCTGCTCGAGGCGCTGCGCTGGGTGATGGGCGAAACCCGTGCCAAGGCGATGCGTGGCGGCGGGATGGAGGATGTGATCTTTGCTGGCACATCCAGCCGCCCTGCCCGCAATTTTGCCGAAGTGATCCTGACAATTGATAATACCGACCGTTTGGCGCCCCCCGGCTTTAACGATCAGGACACGCTGGAAATCGTGCGCCGGATCACGCGCGATGCCGGTAGCGCCTATAAGGCGAACGGCAAGGATGTGCGTGCCAAAGATGTGCAGATGCTGTTTGCCGATGCCTCGACCGGTGCCCATTCGCCGGCGCTGGTCCGCCAAGGGCAGATTTCGGAACTGATCAACGCCAAGCCAAAAAACCGTCGTCGCGTTCTGGAAGAGGCCGCGGGTATTTCCGGCCTTTATCAACGTCGCCACGAAGCCGAGTTGAAGCTGAAGGGCACCGAAGCCAATCTGGCGCGGGTCGAGGATGTGATCGAGCAACTGGCCAGCCAGTTGGCGCAACTGGCGCGGCAGGCGCGGCAAGCTGCGCGGTATCGCACCATTGGCGATGACCTGCGCAAGGCCGAAGGGCTGCTGCTGTATCGCCGCTGGAAAGAGGCGGATGAAGCACAGGCCAAAACACAGGCCGAATTGACGGATCGAACCAAACTGGCGGCACAGGCCGAAGGGTCGGCACGGACCTCGACCAAAACCCGCGAAGTGGCTGAGGAGAAACTGCCCCCTCTGCGTGAAGAAGAAGCGATTGCAGCGGCAGTGTTGCAGCGGTTGACGGTGCAGCGCGATACCTTGCAGGACCAAGAGGCCCGCGCGTTGCAGATGATCGAAACGCTGAAGGCGCGGATCAGCCAGTTGACGCATGACATGGAGCGCGAGGCGGGTCTGAACAAGGACGCGGGCGAAACCATTGAGCGGCTGGAATGGGAACAGGCGCAAATTGCCAAGGCCAGCGAAGGCCACGAGGCACGGGTTGAAGAGACCGCCCAAGCCGCCCGCGATGCGGCCAGTGTGTTGCAAGAGCGCGAGGCAGCCCTGACCCAGATGACCGAAGATGTGGCGCGGCTGTCGGCCAGACACCATTCGGCGCATCGTTTGCAAGAGGACAGCCGCAAGACGCTGGAGAAAAACGAAGCCGAGGCCGAGCGCGCGCGCGAGGCGGTTGCCGGATCAAAGGCGGCGCTGGAAAAGGCCTTGGCGGATCTTGAAACAGCACAGGCGGCGCAGGTGGCTGCTGCTGCGGCATCGGAAGCGGCAGAAGAAGCCCTGCTGCGGGCGGATGATGCCCGCGCCGAGGCGCAATCGCGCGAGGTGGATGCACGGGCCGAACGCTCCGAGGCTGAAGGTGAAGCAAACGCGCTACGGGCCGAGGTTGGCGCACTGGCCAAACTGGTTGAACGCGATACCGCCGAGGGTGGTCAGGTGCTGGACGCCGTGCGGGTGCAATCGGGCTATGAAAAAGCGCTGGGTGCGGCATTGGCCGACGATCTGCGCGCGCCGCAGGTCGGGCCGGACGCGTTGTCGGGCTGGGCAATATTGCCGGGCTATTCAAATGCGCAATCCCTGCCGGATGGTGTGAAATCGCTGTCAAACTATGTCACTGTGCCCGAGGTTCTGGCGCGACGGATCAGCCAGATTGGGTTGGTCGATTTCGCTGACGGAGCACGGCTGCAAAAAGATTTGAAACCGGGTCAGCGGCTGGTCAGTCTGGCTGGCGATCTGTGGCGCTGGGACGGGTTTCGCGCCGGTGCCGAGGACGCGCCAAGTGCGGCGGCCCTGCGGTTGCAACAGCTGAACCGTCTGGTCGAACTGAAACGCGATCTGGAAGAGGCCAGCGCGCGTGCCGATGGTGCTACCCGCGCCCACGAATTGCTGTCCGAGGAACTGAAACGCCTGACCATCGAGGATCAGCAAGCCCGCGAAGCCCGCCGCGAGGCGGATCGTGCCGTGGCTGATGCCAACCGCGCCCTTTCCCGCGCCGAAGCGGATCAGAGCATTGCGGCGGGCAAACTGGAAAACCTTGGCCTTGCTGTAACGCGGTTCGAGGAAGAAGCGATGCAGGCCCGCCAAAGGTTGGCCGAGGCGGACAAAGCCGTGGCCGATCTGGGCGATCTGGAGGCCGCGCGGGCCGAGGTGGAAGACACCAAAATGACGGTCGAAGCCGCGCGGATCACGATGATGTCCAAGCGCTCTGCCCATGACGAATTGCGCCGCGAAGGCGAGGCCCGCGTGAAACGCAGCCAAGAGATTACCAAAGAGATTTCCGGCTGGCGGCACCGTCTGGAAACCGCCGAAAAGCGGATTACCGAACTGGAAGAGCGCAGGGTTCAATCCGAGGCCGAGTTGAAAGAGGCCAGCGCCGCCCCCGAAGAAATCGCCGCCAAGCGTGACGAGTTGGCCGATGCGATTGGCGAGGCCGAAGTGCGCCGCCGTGCTGCTGCCGACAAGTTGGCCGAGGCCGAAACCGCCCTGCGTCAGGCCGTGGATGGTGAACGCGACGCCGAGCGTGCGGCCTCCGAGGCGCGCGAGGCCCGCGCGCGTTCGGAAGCGCGGGCAGATGCGGCACGGGAAACCGTGGCCTATGCCGCCGAACGGATTGCCGAGGAACTGGAAACCAGGCCGCAAAACCTGCTTGAGGAACTGGATACCGACCCCGATCAGATCCCGTCATCCGAAAGCATCGAATCCAACGTCAACCGTCTGAAACGCCAGCGCGATGCCTTGGGGGCGGTGAACCTGCGGGCCGAGGAAGACGCCCGCGAGGTGCAGGAAGAACATGACACCCTGCTGAACGAAAAGATTGATCTGGAAGAGGCCACCAAGAAATTGCGCACCGGCATTGCCAGCCTGAACAAAGAAGGCCGCGAACGGCTGTTGACGGCGTTCGAGCAGGTGAACTCGAATTTCAGCATGCTGTTCAAACATCTGTTCGGTGGCGGCGAAGCCAAGCTGGTTCTGGTCGAAAGCGATGATCCGCTTGAGGCCGGTCTGGAAATTATGTGCCAGCCACCCGGCAAGAAACTGTCAACACTTTCGCTGCTGTCCGGCGGGGAACAGACCCTGACGGCGCTGGCGCTGATTTTTGCCGTGTTCCTTGCCAATCCCGCGCCGATCTGTGTGCTGGACGAGGTGGATGCACCGCTGGATGACGCCAACGTCACGCGGTTCTGTGATATGCTGGACGAAATGACCCGCCGCACCGACACACGATTCCTGACCATCACCCACCATGCTGTGACAATGGCGCGGATGGACCGGTTGTTCGGGGTGACAATGGGCGAGTTGGGCGTCAGCCAGTTGGTGAGTGTTGATCTGAAAAAAGCCGAGCAGATGGTTGCCTGAGACAGTAAATCGCGTTGACCATCCGGTCGATATTTGTTTCAGTATCCCGAAATTCAAACTTAGATGAAAAAGGTGACAAAATGACATTTCAAACAAAGTTATTTGGTGGTTTGACAGCTGCTGCCTTAATAGCAAGCAGCACAATTGCTACGGCACAGATTACAGCAAAAGATCCAGATGCTATTTTGCGTGCAATGCAAGATTTTGACTTAGTGGCCACAATGGGCAAAGATGACGGCGGCGATCCTAAAATTTCCAGCCGTGTTTCCGATACCAAATTTTCGGTTTATTTTTATGGATGCGAAGACAACAAGAATTGCGCCTCGATTATGTTCAAGGCGGGATATGACCTGGATAATGGTTTAACCGCGACAAAAATCAACGAATGGAACCGCGACAAGCGTTTTTCCAAAGCTTATATTGATGATGAAGGCGATCCATTTATGGAATTCGATGTGAATCTGGCCTTTGACGGGATGGGCGATAAAGACTTTGCTGACACTCTGGATTGGTGGCGTTTGCTGGTCGAGGATTTCGAGGATTTCATCGACTGGTAGGTTTCTAAATACCTGAAAGAAAAGCCCCGTGCAATTTGCGCGGGGCTTTTTGATTTCTACAACTTGTTCAACAGTGTCTTTGTTGGCCATGCATCGGCAGGCAGGCCCAGCCGGATTTGCTCGGCCTGAACGGCAGCGCGGGTTTTGGCCCCCAGGATGCCGTCAATTTTACCCACATCGTATCCGCGTGCGGCCAGCTTTTTCTGCAGGGCCTTCATCTGCTTTCCTGTCAATGACGGGCTGGGTTTCCCTGCATTATACGGCTTGGCCCCTTCGATCCGTGTGCCGAAGTAGGCGGCAGTGGTGACATAGACAAAGCTTTGATTCCACTCGAAATAAACACGGAAATTCGGATAAGCCAGAAACGCCGGCCCCTTACGCCCCATCGGCAGCAGAACCGAAGCCGGCAGGTTGCCAGACGCCAGTTTGCCGTTGCGGGCCTTCACCCCCAGTTTTGCCCATTGGCTAACGGATAATTCATGAGTGAGGCCGGTTTTGGACCAATCCAGATTTTGCGGTACGATAATTTCCTGAAGCCACGGCTGGTTCGGACGCCAGCCAAGGCCGGACAGCATTTTGGCCCCCGACATCAGCGCATCCGCAGGCGATGTTTTCAAACGGATATGCCCATCGCCATCCCCGTCCACTCCATTTTCCAGAATATCGGCAGGCAGCATTTGCACCATGCCGATTTCGCCAGCCCACGCGCCGGTGGTTTTGGTCGGGGAAAAATCGCCTTGCTCATACAGCGATAAGGCCGCGAAAATCTGCGGGCGGAACAATTGCGGACGGCGGCAGTCATGCGCCAGCGTGACCAGCGAGTTCAGCGTATTGAAATTGCCCTGAAACGCGCCGTAATCGGTCTCGAACGCCCAGAAGGCCAGCAAAACACCGCGGTTGATGCCGTATTTCTGCTGGATGCGATCAAATACGCTGTCGTATTTTCTGGCGTTGGCGATGCCTTTGGTCAGGCGGGATTTACTGATCAGAGCGCGGGAAAAGGCGATAAAATCTTTCTGGAACACCCCTTGGGTGCGGTCGGCCTTGATGGTTTTGGGGTCTTGCCGGACCGAGGCAAAGAAACGGTCAACCGTAGCGCGGTCATGGCCGTTTGCGATGGCCTCTTTCTTCAGGTTAGCAACAAAGCTGCTGAATTTGCCACCGCATTGACTGCCTGCATAAGCGGGTGTCAGGGTTAGGTAAAGTGCCGCCAGCATCGGGAAAATCGGGTTACGCATATAAGGGCCTTTCAGAATATCAATTTGCGCGCAGATTAGCAGGGTTACGGCAGGGGGCAATGGGTTAGGTGAATAGGGCAAAGATGGTGGTGATCGCCACCATCCCCGCCCATGCCCTCCATAATACTTTTACCGCCGCATCAATATCGGCGGGGGTCAGGTCATGGCGGCCTTCCGGGTGGACGTAGGGGAAATCGCGCATCTTGCCGTCATAGCTGCGCGGGCCGGACAGGGCGACGTCAAGGGTGACGGCCATGGCCGCTTCGGGCCAACCGGCATTGGGCGAGCGGTGCAGCGGGGCATCGCGCAGGATCAGGCGCCACTTGTTCAGCGCACCGTGGGTGGCCGCGATCAGCAGGGCGGTCAGACGGGCTGGGATGTAATTCAGCACATCGTCCAGCCGCGCGGCTGCCCAGCCGAAATCCTTATAGCGTTCGGTTCTGTAGCCGATCATCGAATCCGCCGTGTTTGTGATTTTATAGATCAGCAAACCGGGCAGACCCAGCAACAAAAACCAGAACGCAGGCGCAATCACCCCGTCCGACAGGTTTTCCGCCGCGCTTTCAATTGCGCCGCGGGCAATGCCGCTGGCATCCAGTGTGCTTGTATCACGGCCAACGATCTGTGCCACCGCCATCCGCCCGTCGCCAACGGACAGGCGCAGCGCATCGGCAACGGCGGCGACATGCTGGGCCAGGCTTTTCTGTGCCAGCAGCATTGCGGCCAGAATAATCTGCAATATGCCGAAATCCGGCAAGTTAGAGACTATTATTCCAACAACCCCCGCTATCAAAACCAGCGCCGCCATGGACAGGATCCCGCTGCGTTTGCGCTCTTTGCCGGAAATGCCGATCACGCCGGTGTTGAAGTTTTCATCCAGCCAACCCACAGCCCGCCCCATCATCACCGCCGGATGCGGGATGCGGGACCACAGCCACTTCGGCTCGCCCAATACGGCGTCCAGCAGCATTGCCAGCAGAAGGATCAGCGCGGTGTTCATAAGGCCGCTTCCAGTTGATCCCAACGATCCGGCGCGGGTAGACCCAGACGCAGATAGGTGGTGGAATAGGGAAATATCCGGCCAAGGACATGGTGTCCTGCCAGATGGTCCTGCCAGCGGGCTGCATCATCGACACGATACAGGCGGAACAGATCGGTGCCGCCGGCAATCTCGGCCCCTTTGGCTGTCATCATCCCGTCCAGGCGGGCGGCGTCGGTGGCCAGCCGTTTGCGGGTGGCATCGGCCCATGCCTGATCGGACAGGGCCAAGGCACCGATATGCAGGGCGGGGCCGGAAACGGGCCAGGGGCCAAGCATCTCGGCAAGAGCAGCAATAGGAGCCGGATCGCCGATCGCAAACCCAAGGCGCAGGCCCGCAAGGCCCCAGAATTTGCCAAAACTTTTCAGAATCAGGGTGCCGGGTTTCGTGGCCATCGACATATGGCTGCGGGTCGGATCCAGATCACAAAAACTTTCGTCAATGATCATCAGCGGCGCGGGGTCGCATCCGTCCCAATAATCGCCTGTGGGGTTGTTGGGGCTGACAACCACGCGGGCATCTGCGTTCTTGTCCGAAACCTGCCAGCCAGCCGCAATAAAAGCGGCCTGATGTTCATTATAAGTGACTTTCTCGACCCTAACGCTACCTTTTTGAACCAAAAAGGGTATCCGCGCTATCAGTGCCGAAGCACCTGGCGCGGCAAGGATTGCGGCTTGGTCAGGGATGTTCCAGAAACGGCGGGCGGCATCTGCTAGCGTCTTGGTAGCCGCTGCATCCGGCAGGGCATTCCACGCATCGGCAGGTAAATCCGGCAGCGGATAAGGCACCGGATTGATGCCGGTGGACAGGTCAAGCCAGTCACCGCGCGCGCCACCGTATTGCGCGCGGGCGGCATCAATACCGCCACCGTGATCGCGGGCGGACCTCATTTGGATTCCGGCAATGGTGGGTGGCGAGTGGTAAAATGGCCTTTGATCGCCTGCGGCCAATCCCGATAGGGCACCTGACCGGATGCGCTGGCAGCGTGCAGGACGGCATAGGCTACGATGGCTTTGGCGGCCTCGGGCGAAGGGATGAACTGCCCAAGGGTGTAATTCAGCTTGCCTTTCGCCTGAATAGTGACATTACAGGCGCGATCACAGCCCATCAGGCAGGAAAACCGGCGGGTTTTGATCGGGGTGCCGCTGGCAGCCGCCTCGATCAGGTCGGCCAGCAATTCGCCGTCGGTATGTTCGCCGGCTTCGACCTCCCAGCCTTCGCGTTTGCAGGTGTCGCAGATGGTAATGGTGGTGGTCATCCCAGTTTCCTTTGCTTCCGCTGCCGATGAAACGGATTACCCGCCCGAATGCAAGAGGGATGTCGCCATCCGTGCCTTGGCCGTCGTGATTCCGTTTGCAGTGACGGGTTTGCCGTCCTATAGCTGGATCAGACGAAGCCCAAAGGGCCAGAACGGTTGGCTGGTGGATGATTGACCCAAACAGGGGATCAAAACCAGCATCGTCGGGAGCATATGTTCCTGTCACCTGACCTGTTTGGGCCAGTTACGAGAGGATATATGCGATGAAAACCCTGATTTCTGTGATGCTGGTCATGATGGCCGCCCCTGCCTTTGCACACCCGACCCATATTATCGAGGTCGCGGGGCATAACCACTGGCTGGGTCTGGCTGCGATTGCCGCTGCAGCTGCGGTGGCTCTGTGGCAGGCCAAAAAGGGCAAGGAGCAGGAAGCCGCGGACGAAGACGAAACCGAAGAAGAGCCCGAAACCGAGCCGCAGGAGGCCTGAGTTCATGGGCAAGATCGGTGTAATGATCTGCGGCCACGGCTCGCGATCGCAGGATGCAGTAGACGAATTTGCGGTGCTGGCCGAAAAGCTGCCCGCGTTGTTGCCGGATGATTATGTGGTTGATTATGGCTATCTGGAGTTTGCCAATCCGGTGATCCGCGACGGTCTGGACCGTCTGCGCGGGGCCGGATGTGACCGCATCATCGCCGTTCCTGGGATGCTGTTTGCCGCGATGCACACCAAGAACGATATTCCGACGGTGCTGAACACTTATGCCAAAAAGCACGGTGTTGACGTGACATACGGGCGCGAATTGGGCGTGGACCCCAAGATGATCGCGGCCGCCGGTGCGCGGGTAAGGGAAGCGGTTGACGCGGCCAATGCCGAATATGGAGAACTGCCGCTTGAGGAAACCTGTCTGGTGGTTATCGGGCGCGGCGCGTCTGATCCCGACGCCAACGCCAATGTTGCCAAAGTGGCGCGGATGCTGTGGGAAGGCATGGGGTTTGGCTGGTGCGAAGTGGGCTATTCCGGTGTGACTTTTCCGCTGGTGGAACCCTGTCTGGAGCACACCACGCGGCTGGGATACAAGCGGGTGATCGTGTTTCCCTATTTCCTGTTTGCAGGCATCCTGATTGACCGGATTTACGGCTTTACCGATAAGGTTGCGGCGGCGCATCCGGAAATCCAGTTCGTGAAGGCGGGCTATCTGAATGACCACGCGCAGGTGCTGGAAACCTTTGCCGAGCGGGTGATGGAGCAACTGGGTGATATGCCACCGGAAACCTGCGGGACGTGCAAATACCGCACGCAGGTATTGGGGTTCGAGGCAGAGGTGGGCGCGGTTCAGGAAAGCCATCATCACCATGTCGAAGGTCAGGGCGCCAATGCGCCCGGTGCGACGGTCGAAACCTGTGATTTGTGCGATACGTTTTGCACCGGCGAATGTCGGCTGGACATGGATCATCATCACCATCATCACGATCATGACCACGGAGACGGGCATCACCATCACGATCATGATCATCACCACCATCCGGAATACCCGCACGCAAAACACCCACTGGGGCCAGAAAGCGCGCGCAAGAAAGATGCGTAGTTTAACCAAGCGGAAAACGCCCCTTGCAGGGCGTTTGCACTATATTTTGATTGGTGCTTGTGGCGAGGTGCGCGCATGAGACCCTATGAGAAGGTGCCTTCGGAAATCTATGCCCAGAGCTTTGCCGCTGTTCGCAAAGAGGCGCGGCTGGAGCGGTTTGGGGCGGGGATGGAAGCGCTGGCGATCCGTCTTATTCATGCCTGCGGTATGGTCGAGGTGGCAGACCGGTTGGCGTTTTCCGATGGGGCCTATCAGGCCGGATGGGCCGCGTTAGAGGCTGGTGCGCCACTGTTGTGCGATTGCGAGATGGTGGGTGCAGGGATTATCCGGCGGTATTTGTCGGCGGGGAATGAGGTATTGGTTACGTTGAATGATCCGACCGTGCCGGCGTTGGCCAAACAGATTGGCAATACGCGGTCGGCTGCGGCGGTGGAACTGTGGCGGGATAGGATCGAAGGGGCTGTAGTGGTGATCGGCAACGCACCGACAGCGCTGTTTCATCTGTTGGAACTGCTGGACGATGGCTGGCCAAAACCTGCCCTGATATTGGGGTTTCCCGTCGGGTTTGTTGGTGCCGCCGAGAGCAAGGCGGAATTGGCCGGTGATCCGCGTGGCTGTGAATTTGTCGCCCTGCGCGGGCGGCGCGGGGGGTCGGCGATGGCCTCGGCGGCGGTGAATGCCTTGGCAGCGGGATTGCCCGAGGTGGGGACGTGAAGAGATTCTATGCCTCCGGCGGGGATATTTGCGGAACAAAGATAGGTGGTGCGGAATGAAACCCTGGTTGCATATTGTCGGGATTGGCGAGGACGGGCTGGACGGGTTGACGCCGGCAACCCGCGCTGTGGTCGAGGCTGCAGAGGTGATTGTCGGTGGGACGCGGCATCATGCGTTGGCGGGACTGTCGGGGGCCGAGCGGGTTAGCTGGCCATCCCCCTTTGATGCTTTGATTGATACGCTGAAGGCCAATCGCGGCAAGCGTGTGGTGGTTTTGGCATCAGGCGATCCGCTGTGGTATTCGGTCGGGGCAAAGATCGGGCGCAAGATTGATCCGGCCGAGATTGTCTATCATCCGCAGGTCGGGGCGTTTCAACTGGCGGCGGCGCGGATGGGCTGGTCAATGGCCGATCTGGAAACGCTGACAGTGCATGGCCGCCCGGTCGAGCAGATGATTGCCTATATCCAGCCGGATCAGCGGCTGTTGATCCTGACCACGGGCGAGGAAACACCAGCGCAGATTGCCGCGTTTCTGACCGAGCGGGGGTTTGGCAAAAGCCGGATGACGGTGCTGGCGCATATGGGTGGCGAGGACGAGGCGCGGTTTGACGGGGTGGCCGAAAGCTGGACCCATGTGGTGCCGCCTTTCAACACGCTGGCGGTGGAATGTGTGGCCGCGCCCGATGCGGCGCTGTTGCCACGGGTGCCGGGGCTGGCGGATGATCTGTTCCAGCATGACGGCACAATGACCAAGCAGGAAGTGCGGGCGGTGACTTTGGCGAAACTGATGCCGATGCGCGGGGCGCTGTTGTGGGATATTGGCTGCGGTTGTGGCTCGGTTGCTGTGGAGTGGATGCGCGGCGCACGCTATGCGCGGGCTGTGGGCATTGAACCACAGGCGGACCGGAGGGCAATGGCGGCCGCGAATGCGCTGGCGTTGGGGGTGCCGAAACTGGAGCTGGTTGATGGCAAGGTGCCCGAGGCGCTGGACGGGCTGGAAGCGCCGGATGCGATTTTCATCGGCGGGGGATTAAGCCGCGAGGTGTTTGCAGCGGCGTGGGAGGCCTTGCGCCCGTTGGGCCGGTTGGTAGCCAATGCGGTGACGCTGGAGAGCGAGGCAGTGCTGATTACGCTGCATCGGGAATTCGGCGGTGATCTGGTGAAAATCGCGGCAAGTCGGGTCGAGGCTTTGGGGCCGTTAAGCGGTTGGAAGCCGATGCGGCCGGTGACACAGTGGAGCCTGATCAAACGATGAGTGGCACTTTGTATGGTATCGGCCTTGGCCCCGGGGATGCGGATCTGATGACGCTGAAGGCGGCGCGGTTAATTAAGGCGGCGCGGGTGGTGGCCTATCCGGCGCTGGCCGGTGGCGAGAGTTTCGCGCGAAGCATTGCGGCGGAGATGCTGGCAGATGACGTGCAGGAGATCAGGATCGATGTGCCAATGGTGGTGGAGCGTGCGCCTGCACAGGCGGCGTATGATAAAGCAGTTGACGAGATTTCGGCCGTGTTAGAGACTGGTTTGGACGTGGTTGTGCTGTGCGAGGGGGATCCGTTTTTCTATGGGTCGTTCATGTATCTGTATGCGCGGCTGTCGGGCCGGTTCACGGTTGAAGTGGTGCCGGGGATAACGTCGATGACGGCCAGCGCGGCGGCTTTGGGCCTGCCTTTGGCGGCGCGCAACGAGGTGTTGAGCGTGATCCCGGGGCCGCTGGAGGATGATGCGCTAAATGCGCGGATCGCGGCGGCGGATTCTGTCGTGATCATGAAGGTCGGGCGGCATTTGGAACGTATAAGGCAGGTGATCGACGGTTTGGGCCTGCTGGATCGGGCGCATTATATTGAGCGGGCCAGCCTGACGCAGGAACGGCGGATGGCGCTGGCCGATGCACCGCCAAATGCGCCGTATTTTTCAATGATACTGATCACAAAGGGGGCCGATCCGTGGCTTTGAAACCTGTTGTCATTTGCCTGTCCCGCGCGGGCGAAGCGGTGGCGCATGATGTGGCGCGGGCGCTGGGTGTGATGGTGCATGGCCGCGAGGGCCGCGTGGATGTGGCGGAAGCGTTTTTCCCCAATGCGCTGGACCATGTGCGCACGCTGTTTGCCAGCGGCACGCCGGTGGTCGGGGTTTGTGCGGCGGGGATATTGATCCGTGCGGTGGCGCCGGTGTTGGCGGATAAACGGATGGAACCGCCGGTGGTGGCGGTGTCGGACGATGGTGCAGTGGTGGTGCCCTTGCTGGGCGGGCATCGCGGTGCGAACCGGTTGGCGCGACAGATTGCCGAAGCGTTGCAGGCCAAGGCGGCGGTGACCACGGCGGGCGATGTGGCGCTGGGCGTGGCGCTGGACGAACCACCCGTGGGCTATCGGCTGGCCAACCCCGAGGATGCCAAGGGTGTGATGATGGCGCTGCTGAACGGTGGTGGCGCGCGGCAGGTGGGCGAGGCGATCTTCGATCTGCCCAAAGATCCCGATGGCGCGGTGGAACTGGTGGTGAGCGAAGCGCCGAAAACAGGCTCTAATACAAGGCTTATCTATCATCCGCAGCGGTTTGTGCTGGGTGTTGGTTGTGCGCGGGGGGCTGATCCGGCGGAATTGTGGGAATCGGTTAAGGGCGCGCTGGATCAGGCTGGGATTGCTGCCGGTGCGATTGCATCGGTCAACACGCTGGACCTGAAGGCGGATGAACCTGCGATGAACGAATTGGCACAGCGGTTGGGAGTGCCTTTGCGACTGTTCACGGCGGCGGAACTGGAGGGCGAGGCGGCGCGGTTGGCGAACCCGTCCGAGGTGGTTTTTGCCGAAGTGGGCTGCCACGGGGTCTCAGAAGCTGCGGCTTTGGCGGCGGCGGGTGAGGACGCAATACTGGTTGTCGAGAAACGCAAAACGGCGAATTGCACCTGTGCGCTGGCGCGGGCAGCAGAGCCTATTACAGGAGAAAAGGGCCGCAAACGCGGGAAACTGTCGATTGTCGGCATCGGGCCGGGGCAGCACAGTTGGCGCACGCCCGAGGCCAGCCAGTTGATTGCACAGGCCGAGGAACTGGTGGGCTATGGTCTGTATATTGACCTGCTGGGACCGCTGGCAGCGGGCAAGGTGCGTTCGGATTTCCCGCTGGGTGGCGAGGAGGACCGTTGCCGGTATGCGCTGGAGCAGGCGGGCAAGGGGATAAACGTGGCGCTGATCTGTTCCGGCGATGCGGGGATTTACGCGATGGGGGCGCTGGTGTTTGAACTGCTGGACCGTGGGCCGGAGGCGCATGGCGTGTCGGATGCGGCGCGACGGGTCGAGGTGGTTTCGACCCCCGGCGTTTCGGCGTTGCAAGGGGCAGCGGCGCGGGCCGGTGCGCCACTGGGCCATGATTTCTGCGCGATTTCCCTGTCCGATCTGCTGACCCCGCGCGAGGATATTCTCAAACGCCTGAAGGCGGCCGCCGAGGGGGATTTCGTGATTGCGTTCTACAATCCGGTGTCCAAACGGCGACGCACCCTGTTGGCCGAGGCGCGGGACATTCTGTTGCAACACCGCCCCGCCGATACGCCGGTGATGCTGGCCAGTTCGCTGGGCCGCCCCGAGGAATATATCCGCTATCGCAATCTGGCGGATTTGCAGGTGGACGAGGTGGATATGCTGACGGTGGTTCTGGTTGGCTCCAGCCATTCGCGACTGGCGCAACTGGGCGAAGGCCCGCGGATGTTTACCCCGCGCGGCTATGCGCGAAAAATTGATGGAGATTTGGCATGACGGTCTATTTTATCGGTGCGGGGCCGGGTGATCCCGAACTGCTGACGCTCAAGGCGCAGCGGTTGATTGCGGCCTGTCCGGTGTGCCTGTTTGCGGGGTCTCTGGTGCCCGAACAGGTGGTCGCGGGCGCGCCCGATGGGGCGATCGTCAAGGACACGGCGGCGATGACGCTAAACGATACCCACGCCGAAATTCTGGCCGCGCACCAGCGGGGCGAGGATGTGGCGCGGGTGCATTCGGGTGATCCGTCGCTATATGGGGCGATTGCCGAGCAAATCCGGCGGCTGCGGGCCGATGACATCCCTTACGAGATCATTCCCGGCGTGCCGGCCTATGCGGCGGCGGCGGCGGCTTTGGGGCAGGAATTGACTATCCCCGAAGTGGCGCAATCCATTGTTCTGACGCGGGTTTCCATGCAATCCACGTCGATGCCCGAAGGCGAGACGCTGGAGAATTTCGCCCGCACCGGTGCCACATTGGCGATCCATCTGGGCGTGCGCAACATGCGCGAGATCGAGCGCGTTCTTGTGCCCCATTACGGGCCGGATTGCCCTGTGGTGGTGGCCTATCGTGTGGGCTGGCCGGACGAGATGATTCTGCGGGGCACTCTGATGGATATTCGTAAAAAAGTGCGGGTCGAAAAGATCACACGCACGGCGCTTATTCTGGTAGGTCCGGCACTGGGCGAGGTGCGGGAATTCAAGGATTCAGCCCTGTATGACCCTGACAAGCCGCATGTTTTGCGTCCGGTGGTAGGGGTTGATCTGGTCGAAGATCACAATACTTAATCCGGTTTGTCGTAAATTCTTAACTTGACCTTCACCATGACAGTGGCAAGGTAGGGGCAGGAAACTGGGTGGATGAACGATGTTTGAATTTTTGCCAAAAGAAGTGCGCGAGGGGCTGGAGATGGCCCGTAAGCGCGATCTGAAACGCAAAAGCCGTCTGCGGGTGCATACCGATGACGAGATTTTCCCCGTGCTGCGGTTCTGGGAAACCGGTTTTGCGCTGGACGCGGAAAACGCACCGCATCTGCGGGGGCTGGTCGATCTGTATGACGGCTCGCGGCATCTGTATCAGTGTCTGATTGTTGCGTCCGAAGAAGAAAACGGCCAGATGGTTTACGAATTCAAACGCAGCACCGTGGCCAAGGACAAGGCACCGCTGGATTTCGTGCGCGATGTGAATGCGCCGATTGCGCTGCTGGGGAATTAGGGCTTGATTTCCACGCTGGTTCCGGTTTGAACCACGCGCCATAACTCCTCGATTTCTGTATCCGAAACGGCAATACATCCGGCGGTCCAATCCGTCGGGAATGTTGCGAGTTTTCCAAATCCGTTGGGCTGTCCGTGGATGAATATATCGCCACCAGGATCAACCCCTGCCGCCTGTCCGCGGGCGATGTCGTCTGCTTGCGGATAATCAATACCCAGTGACAGGTGATATTTGCTGTTCGGATTGCGGCGGGTGATGGTGAACATCCCTTCGGGGGTTTTGCCATCGCCTTGTTGCACCTTGTCGCCAGCAGGAGCAAAGCCAAGGGCGATTTTATAGGTTCGCACCGCTTGGCCATCGCGAAACACGGTCAGGCGACGGGCGGATTTTTCAATCAGGATATGATCGATCTGTTCAGTCAGCGGCGCGGGTGGAAGGGGTGGTTCCTGAGTGTTGCGATCATAGGTAATGAACGCGACTAGGCCGAGCAACAGGACGAATAAAAGACGGGTAAGAATACGAACCATGTGGGGTAGGTGGTGATTCAAGCCGCGCTGGTCAAGGCTGGTGTTGCCCCGCACCGGATGCGGGGCCTTTTGGTTTCAGGTCCCGGATCAATTCCGGGACAGCCGCAAATCAGGCTGCCGGTTTACGACGGCGGTTGCGGCGGCGTTTGGGTTTGTTACCTTGGGGTGCGCCGGACGGTTTGCCGCCACCATGGGGCTTGCCACCACCGCGACGTTGACCACCACCGCCGCCACCACGGCGTCCGCCACCGCCGCCACGGGGGGCCGGCTTTTCCTCTTGCGGGCGGATGCCGCCAGCGACAGGAATTTCGATCTTCATTAGTTTTTCGATCTGCCGCAGATAGCCGATTTCGGTTGCGGAAACGAAGGCAATCGCCTCGCCACCCTTACCGGCGCGGGCCGTCCGGCCAATGCGGTGGATATAGTTTTCCGGTACTTCGGGCAGGTCATAGTTGTAAACGTGGCTGACATCCGGAATGTCGATACCGCGGGCGGCCACATCGGTGGCTACCAGCACGCGGGCCTCGCCGGATTTGAACGCCTTGATCGCGCGTTCGCGCTGGCCTTGGGATTTGTTGCCGTGGATCGATACGGCGGAATAGCCTGCTGTTTCCAACGTGCGTTTCAGTTTTTCCGCACCGTGTTTAGTGCGGGCAAAAACCAGCGACAGGCCATCGGGGGATTTGTTCAGGTATTCCTTTAACAATTCCGTCTTGTTGGCCTGCGCGGTATAATACAGCGACTGGGTGATTTTATCGGCGGCCTTGCCGGGGGTCGAGACCTGAACCTTTTTCGGGTCTTTCAAATAGGCACCGGCGATTTCATTCATCAATTTGGGCATGGTGGCCGAAAACAGCATGGTCTGGCGCGGGGTGCCCAGCAGGGGCGCAATCTTGCGCAGGGCGTGGATAAAGCCCATGTCCAGCATCTGGTCGGCCTCGTCCAGCACCAGAAAGCGGGCTTTATCAAGGAAGATGGCGCGACGATCCAGCAGATCGATCAGGCGGCCCGGCGTGGCGACAAGGATGTCGGTGCCTTTGGACAGGTTCTGAATCTGGCGGTTTATCGATACGCCGCCCACCACAAGGTTCACTTTAAGATGGGTTTTGCGCACATAGGCACGCAGGTTTTCGGCGATCTGGTTAACCAGTTCGCGGGTGGGCGCAAGGATCAGCGCCTTGGTGTTTTTCGGCGGGGCCTTGTAGCCGTCGCTCATCAGGTTTTCGATCAGCGGCAGGCCGAAAGCGGCGGTTTTGCCAGTGCCGGTTTGGGCAAGGCCCATGATGTCATGGCCGGCCAGTGCCAGCGGGATCGCCTTTTCCTGAATAGGCGATGGGGTTTTATAGCCGGCTTCATCAACGGCTTTCAGGATGTTGGGCGACAGGCCCAGATCTGCAAATGTGGTCAAGGATTGACCCTTTCATATATGTATTCGGCGGCACAAAACGGGCCTGCCGATGGAATCAGCAATAAGGTCCGAATGCGGACCAACGTCTGAGGTTGCGGCCAGTGTGGCCGTCAGAACCCCGCGTGAATGGGAACTTGGTGAAAGGCTATCGCGCCTTGGGGCGTCCCGACTGCCAATTAAGGCGGGCTGCTCACGCGGCGACCGCTCGGGATGAATGGCATATCGGGGTTGCGGCGGGGAATGTCAACAGGCGAGTGTTGGAAGCAGAGGGGCGCGGTTCGGCTGTGCCCGCCGTGCCATAGGTTGCGAACTGCCCCTTTCCCCCGCCGCCCGCTTGCGGTATCAGCGCAGCGTTACAAAGAGATTCCCGTATAGGAGACCCGTCATGGGCTATAAAATCGCCGTCGTTGGGGCCACCGGTAACGTGGGCCGCGAAATGCTGAATATTCTGGAGGAACGCCAGTTCCCCGTGGACGAGCTTGCCGTGCTTGCCTCGCGCCGCTCGCTGGGGACCGAAGTCAGCTTTGGCGATAAAACACTCAAGACGCAGGATCTGGATACATTCGATTTTACCGGCTGGGATATTGCGTTGTTTGCAGTTGGCTCGGACGCGACCAAGAAATACGCGCCCGTTGCCGCCAAGGCCGGTTGTCTGGTGATCGATAATTCGTCGCTGTATCGCTATGATCCGGAAATCCCGCTGATCGTGCCCGAGGTGAACGCCGATGCGATCGAGGGCTACAAGAACAAGATGATCATCGCCAACCCCAACTGTTCGACCGCGCAGATGGTTGTGGCGCTGAAACCGCTGCATGACCGCGCGACGATCAAACGGGTGGTGGTTTCGACCTATCAATCCGTATCGGGTGCCGGCAAGGAAGGCATTGACGAGCTGTGGGATCAGACCAAATCGATCTACAACCCGACCGACAACAAGCCGCCCAAGAAGTTCACCAAACAGATCGCGTTCAACGTGATTCCGCATATTGATGTGTTCATGGATGACGGATCAACCAAAGAAGAATGGAAGATGGTCGCCGAGACCAAAAAGATCGTGGACAAGGACATCAGGGTCACCGCGACTTGTGTTCGCGTGCCGGTTTTTGTGGGCCACGCCGAAGCCGTCAACATCGAGTTCGAGGACCATCTGGACGAGGACGAAGCCCGCGACATCCTGCGCGAATCCCCCGGCATCATGGTGATCGACAAACGCGAGGACGGCGGTTACGTCACTCCGGTCGAATGTGTGGGTGATTACGCCACCTTCATTTCCCGCATCCGTCAGGACAGCACGATTGATAACGGGCTGAACCTGTGGTGCGTGTCGGACAACCTGCGCAAGGGGGCTGCGCTGAACGCGGTGCAGATCGCCGAGGTTTATGTGAACCGGATTCTAAGCAAACGCTGATTTTCCGGGGATTGTGGAATTAATGTTGGGGCTTGGCGGATAATTTCTGCCAGGCCCTTTTTGATGATCAACCCGCTTGGATATTTTTCCAAGGATACTAAGGTGGGATACGTCAAAGAATTGTAACCGATTTTATAAACCTAACAAACAGGTGCTTTCATGCGTAACCTTCTTCTGGGTCTTTCTGCCTCGTTCATCGCGCTGCCCGCCTGGGCTGATGATTTTACCGCGCCGCTAAATGTCACAGCCGCCACCATATATTCCCAAGGGGCCAGCGTAACCTATCGCGCCGCTGTGGACCTGCCTGCGGGTAGTCATCGTGTGCTGCTGCCTTATAATCTGGACGGTTATAATTTCACCCCGCCGCAGCTAAAGGTCAGTGACGGTGTGACCATCGGCGCGATTAACTATCTGGACAATGTAACCTATGATCAGGACGCGCTGTTGTCGCCTGTGCAGGCCAAGGCCAAGGCAGCAGTCGAGGCCGCCAAGGATGCGATTACCGCAAAGCAGACCGAAACCCGCACAGTGAACCTGCAACTGGCGGCGCTGGACACACAGACGGGGTTTTTGAAATCTGTCAGCGGCGGCGAGTTGGCCAATGCCGATCCGGCGCAGCTCCGTGCATTGGCGCAGATGCTGCGGGACGAGGCCGAGGCGACGATTGCACGGCGGCTGGAACTGGAACAGCAATCGCGCGACCTGAACAAGGAACTGCGCGATCTGAACGATGATCTGGCCGAGGCCGAGCGCTTGTTCGCCCGCCTGTCTCCTCCCGCAGGTCAAGGCGGTATGATGGCTGTTTCGGTCGAGGTGACCGCGCCTCTCAGTGCCAGTTTCGAAGTGGCGCGAATCGTTGATAACGCGCGGTGGAGCGTTGATTACGATTTCCGCCTGACCTATGGCGATGATCCCTCTTTGAAGGTTGAACGCAAGGTGGTGGTCGAGCAGGGCACGGGGCAGGCGTGGGCCGATATTGATCTGGTTCTGTCCACGGCCAACCCGTTTTCGCAATCCGCCCCCAGCGATGCGGGGCGCAATCTGGCGTCGATTTATGAAAATGCGCCAGTGGCAAGTTTTTCGCCCACTGTGCGGATGGCTGCCGGTGCAAACAAAGAGATGGTCGATCCGGTTATGGTTGAAGAAGCGGTCATTATGGCTTCGGCCCAGTTCGACGGGCTAAGCCTGCGCTATGTCTACCCGCGCAAGGTGACGCTGGAGAATAACGAAACAGCGCAACTGGTGCTGGACAGTTTCGATCTGCCGGTTGAGACCAGCCTTCTGGCGATCCCGCGCAGGGATGAAACGGCATTCGTTATGGCCGCGATCACCAACGATACGGGCGAACCCCTGTTGCCCGGAATGGCATCCTATTACCGTGATGGCGCGTTTATCGGGCGCAGTGATTTTGCACTGATCCCGGCAGGGGCCGAGACCGACCTGCCCTTTGGTGCAATGGAAGGGGTGCGGTTGACCTATACCGCCCTGCGGCAGGAAACCGGCGACAGCGGCATCATCACCACCAGCAACACCCGCGAAGATGTGGTGGAATTTTCAGTCGAAAATCTGACCGGCAAACCGCAAGAGGTGCGCGTGCTATACGCATTGCCCTATTCCCAGCAAGAGGATCTGGTGGTTAGCACCCGCATCCGTCCGAATCCCTCGGAAACAGATGTGGACGATGTGCGCGGCGTAGCGGCGTGGGATATGACGATTGAACCGGGCGAAACCCAAACGGTACGTCTGGCGACCTCGTTAAGCTGGCCAAAAGACTTTATATTGAACTGGGCGCAGTAGCGAAACGCAGATAGATCAGGGGGCGGTGCCGTTTTCCACTTGACGGCACCGCCCCTGTCCCATAAATCCAGCCTCGGTCCGGCGGGGTAGCTCAGGTGGTTAGAGCAGCGGAATCATAATCCGCGTGTCGGGGGTTCAAGTCCCTCTCCCGCTACCAAAATCTCCTTATATATCAAATAAATACACGGGATTATGTCGTGCACTTGATTAATATCAAGGTGCATATGTTGCAACAGCCTACAGTCGCGCGCATGCAACATACCGAATCCAAGCCCGCCATCGCCGGTTTTTTGCAGCGACGCCCGCGTTGGGCACCGCCTGCTCCGCTGTTTTTGCTGCAACCCGTGCTGCGCCGTATCGTGCAGAAGATCGCCGAAAACAATCCTGATATGTTTGGCCGCCTAGGTCCGCATTACCGCGCTGTTTTTGTGATTGATCCGGTGAACCTGCCGTTTGTCATGCTGCTGCGACCCGATCCGGATGATCTGATGTTGGTGGCACGCAGGCGCAGTGAAATATCCGAACATGACGCCCGGATTTCTGGCAAATTTCTGGACCTGCTGATGCTGGTTGATGGCGATCTGGATGGCGATGCGCTGTTCTTTTCGCGCAACCTGACCATTACCGGCAATACCGAAGCCGTGGTTTGCCTGCGCAACGCGCTGGACGATATCGACGACAGCATCGCCGAGGAAGTGGCCGATATGTTCGGGCGCCCCGGCCGTGCGGCCCTGATGGCCCTTAGACGTATGAATGAAAAACGGGAAACACAATGATCAGACCGGAACTGGTTTGCCCCGCCGGAACCCCTTCGGCGATGCGCACCGCTGTGGATGCAGGGGCCGATGCGGTTTACTGCGGCTTTCAAAACGCCACCAACGCCCGCAATTTTCCGGGCCTGAATTTTACAGTGCCCGAACTGGAAAGGGCCGTGGCCCATGCCCATGCAGGCGGCACCAAGGTGCTGTTGGCGCTGAATACCTTTCCGCCCGCTGGCAAAGTGGATTTGTGGAAAGAGGCCGCAGACACCGGTGCGCGGCTTGGGGTGGATGCGTTTATCGTCGCCGATATTGGCGTGGCTGACTACATCGCCCGCACGCACCCCGATATCCGGTTGCACCTGTCGGTGCAGGCGGCGGCCTCGACCCCGGAATCGATCCAGTATTACTGTCGTGAATTCAATGTGAAACGGGTGGTCCTGCCGCGGATTCTGACAGTGCCGGAAATCAAACTGATGGCCGATGAAATCCCCTGCGAGATCGAGACATTCATCTTTGGCAACCACGGTCTGATGGTTGAAGGGCGCTGTTCGCTGACAAATTATATTACAGGCCTGTCCACCAATATGGACGGTGTCTGTTCCCCTGCTGCGCAGGTGGAATACATAAAGGACGACGAAGGCAACCTGTCGACCCGTCTGGGGGAATACACCATCGACTGTTTTTCCTGCAACGAAAGCGCCGGTTATCCGACCATCTGCAAGGGTCGTTATCTGACCCCCGCGCATGACGGGCCATATTACGCATTCGAGGAACCGATCAGCCTGAACCTGTCCACCCTGTTGCCTGACCTGATGAAGGCCGGCGTGACCGCATTGAAGATCGAGGGACGGCAACGCTCAAAGGCATATGTCAAATCCGTGGTTTCTGCCTATCGCAAGGCCGTGGACAGCATCATGGCGGGGCAAGACCCGCAAATCAGCGATCTGCTGGCCCTGACCGAAGGGCAAAAAGAAACGCAGGGCGCATTCAAAAGCAAAACATGGCGGTAACAATGAGCAAACTGACAATGGCGCCGATCCTGTTTCACTGGGGCGCCGAAGACAAGCTGGCCTTTTATGACAGGATTGCCGATGCGCCGGTGGATGACGTCTATCTGGGTGAAGTGATCTGTTCCAAACGCGCCCCGTTTTTTGAAAAGCATTATGACGAGGTGGCCGAGGCGCTGACCAAAGCGGGCAAACAGGTTGTGTTTGCGACATTGGCCGAGGTGATGCTGAAACGCGAACGCCATATGATCGCCGGGTTTTGTGCGCTTGAGGATTTCCCGCTGGAAATCAATGACAGTGCCGCATTGTGGCATCTAAAGGACAAACCTTACCGCGTTGGCCCGCTGATGAATGTCTATAACGAGGATACGATGGCCTATCTGGCGGCACGCGGGGCCGTCCATTTTAGTCTGCCACCGGAATTGCCACGGGATTCGGTTGCGATACTGGCGGCCAAGGCGAAAGAACTGGGCGCAAGCATCGAGGTGCAGGTGTTCGGGCGTCTGTCGCTGGCCCTGTCGGCGCGGTGTTACCACGCGCGGGCACACGGGCGGATCAAGGACAACTGCCAGTTTGTCTGTGAACAGGATCCGGACGGGATGCCATTGAACACGCTGGATAATCAGGAATTCCTGTCGGTGAACGGCATCCAGACGCTATCGCACAGCTATCTGAACCTGATTGGCGAATTGCAGGACTTGCAAGATATGGGCGTGACCCATTTCCGCCTAAGTCCGCATACGGTGGATATGGTCGCCGTTGCTGAAATCTTCCGCGCGGTTCTGGACGGTGTAACCAATGCACAGGACGGGCGCGCGCAACTGGATGCGCTGGATATCCCGGCCCCGTTTGTAAACGGGTTCTGGCACGGGCAGGCCGGACACCGCATGATCGGGGCCTGATCTGGCCATATCATACATTTCACTGAAAAGGCGGTCCTGGCAGGGGCTGAGGGACTCGAACCCACGACCCTCGGTTTTGGAGACCGATGCTCTACCAACTGAGCTAAACCCCTAGGAACCATCGCAGGGATTACGGCACATATCGCAGGGAATCAAGAGGCTAAGCGCAAAGAATCGGAATATACGGCTTAAGGCGTAAAAATGCCGGGATTTCACGCCGCTGTCATCATGTTCGTGCAGCGGCTCACCAACCAGTGAAGCGAAAAGGCCGAGCGTTTCACGCCGCTGTGACGACACATTAATGTGTCACCCCGGATAAATTGGCGGATTTCACAAGGCAAGCACATGAAGTGGAATTCATGTGTTTGCAACTATCACTTTGAAACCAATAAGGTTTACCAGCGCGGGCTGGCAACGAATATTGCCCTGAAATGGTCTTTTCAATTTCAAGTCTAAAATGCCGTGAATCGGCGTGTTCGCTATGTGATTTCCCATATGGCCAGTGTGTTCCTAGCTTGAATGTATCCACAGACCAACTGTCAAACCCGACACCAATCATGAAAAGGAACACGATATGAAACGCATCCTTACTGCCGCTACAATCGTCCTGACGACCTTGGCATCAACTGCTTTTGCGATGAACCCTACTGATGAAGAAGCCGCACTGATCTACCGTTATGCACCATTGGCTGATGTGCATATGCTGTCTGATGCCCAATACTCGAAACTGATTGCTATTATCAACAGCAATGACAGTGAAAGCAGCAAACGTATCCGCGCGGCGCTGGTCACTCAAAGCACGGATGGTTTGTACTGGAATTAATCAAAATGCCCCCCCACCACTCACCGACAAAAAGGCCGCCCATCTGGGCGGCCTTTGCTGTGGACTGCTCAAAGCAATCAATTGCGACAAACCCCGGATTGATAGCTGCCAACACTGCGGATGATGGACCCACTTGCAGCCTCTTGCCGATGCCCGCTCAATTCGCTGCGCAGCACCCGGATCATCAGGTCATTCAGCTTGGTAACGCGGTAACAGGAAATAGTGGGTTCCGCATGGCCATTTCCCACCCCGCTGTCATCGGTCAGGAACAAGTAGCGCCCGTTGGTCTGAACCGCCGCCTGACGCATCAGGTATTCTGACTTGGCGGCAACTCCGCTGGCCCCCAATCCGAAAATCTGCACTCCCTTATAGGCGGCAATCGCTGCAGAGGCCAGATAGGTGCGGGCATACTGATCATGGGGTGGGGCATCGGCAATATGGAACATTAGCCGCTCGCCTTTGCCACGCCGCCAATCAAGTGAAACCCCTGCAGCCAAAGCTGCTGCCGCCGCCTCGGGATAATCCCCGCCACCATCTGCCCGTTGTTTGCGCAGCCAAGCCACCATCTGCGACTGCCGGTTGGTAAAGCCAAAATTACGCACGACGTAGTCGTCGCCGTTATCACGGTAAACGATCAGCCCGTAACGGATGCTAACCCTCGGCGCGCTGCGCTGGGCGGCGCGCACGATACCGCGTAACTCGCGGGTTAGCCACTCCAGTTCGTCCCCCATGCTGCCGGTGGTATCCACCACAAAGGCCAGATCAAGGAATTCGGGCTTCCAATCACCAGCAAAAGGCAGCGCGATATGTTTGCGCCCGCCCGATGTGGTGATGCGCGTGGTAAATGTCTGCCCTTGCCCATCAGGGAATGCCCGCAGCTCAACCGCGTTCAACCGCCCTGCGCCCAGTACTGTCGGAAACACGGTAATGTTGCCATCGACACCGGAGTATCCGCTGTAAAACGGATCCGCTGCGCCTGGTCTGCGCAGGGTGATGCGCACGCCGGGGGCGGGTTTGCCATTTGGGCCGACCAGTTGCGCCAGAACAGGTTTTGACAGATTGGCAGCGGGCAAGTGGGTGATGCGACGCGCCTTGGCCAGATAGCGTTGAAAGGCTCCAAAGTTCAGCGTGTCGTCAATATCACCGGCTGTGATAACACCCCTTCGCGGGGTTCGTGTGGCGGGTTTATAGCGCGGCATGATTGGAACGGCCTTGGCCTCGGGGACGGGCGATGACGGCTCCATGATTATGCCTGCTGCGTCGGCGACGACCACTGGTTCTGCTACCATTGCTTCTTCGTAAACAGCCGGGCTACAGGCAGTGATCAATAGTGCTGCAACGCAGGCGGCAGGACGCATAATCGCGCGCCACGTCGGGAAAAAATTAGTTGGGTTTTGGGCGTGTAACATCGCGCTTCTCCGTTAATGTGTAAATTGCACATAGCGCAAATCTCTTGCGGCGTCAATGAATATGTGTATATTGCACATTATGCTAAATCTACTTGATCCCCTGTTTGCCGCCTTTGCCCGCCTGACCGTGGCGCGGGGTATTCTTTTCCCCGAATTTGCCGAGCGGATGAAACTGCATTACGTCAACGCGGCCCAGCGGATGGCCAAGGGCAAAGTCACCGACAGCCGCCTGTCGGTGCTGACCGGCCTTCAGCGCCGCGACATCGCCCGCCTGCGAGATTTCCAGCCCAAGCCACCCAAACTCACCCATCTGTCGCGTCTTGTGGCCTTGTGGCAAACCGAGGCAACCTATGCCCCTGATGGCAAACCGCTGGACCTGCCTAAAAACGGCCCTGAACCGTCATTCGAGGCTTTGGCCCGCAACGTGCGCCGCGATGTTCATGCGCGCACCATGCTGGACACGCTGCTCGAAACCGGAACGGTCAAAGTTAACGATACGGACCAGACGGTGTGCCTGTTGCAACCCTCGTATCAGCCGCTTGCGGGGTCCGAGGACCAGTTGACCTATCTGGCGAATAATATCGGAGATCACCTGAATGCGGCGACTGATAATGTGTTGGGGCATCAACCACCGCATTTTGAACGGGCGGTGCATTACACGCATTTGACGCCCGAACAGGTGGCCGAACTGAAGGCCGAGTTTGATGCTGGCCAGATGGTATTGCTGGAACGACTGGGGCGAAAAGCGGCAGAAATGAAAAAATTGTCATCCGGTGATGCAAAGGATAGGTTTAGGGCAGGCGGATATTTTTACCGGACGACAGAGGGTGATTCATGAAACGGATTATTGGCGCGTTTTTGCTGGCACTAGGCCTGACTGCGTGCACATCTTATGCCGTCGTTGAAGACGCTGTTGTTATTGAAGAGCCTGCCTCGGTTGAACCCGTTGCAGGAAGCCTCAAAACTGATTGCACCCCGACTGATACCGATGACGGGATCGGTGGGACGGGCTGCAAGGTTGCTGAATAGTCATTGAATTAGGGCCTGTTGTTGGCCATGAAATTACCTCTAGAACCAAGACTTTTGCAGCATCAACACGCCCGGGAAAGTGGTTAGGTAATGACCCCGAATATTCAGATCCCGCAATGCAATATGGCTTTGGAGCACCATCAAGGCAATCAAAACCGTTGGCGTTATTGCTTTGGGTAATTTTTCCCGAAACTTCTGATCCAAACGAGACAATATGGCAATTGCAATGAATACGTTCAGCAAAGCAATCGCGATAAACCTCGAGATATCAAAAGCAACGAACAACAGACTTATCGGGCTGATAATTGCCAATATAATAAATACGCGATCCAGAATGGGGCGATGGGCGATTGGCCGATTAATTATCCAGAAAAACGCCAGCAACAGCACCAAGCCAGCAGCGCCAAAGACAACAAGCTGGAATGTATAATACCACTTTGTCCAAACCGAATCCAAATGGCGTTCAACCCCGTCCGGAAAATCTATTATTGGTTCCAGCGTGTCGATGCGGATATCGAAATCGAGGCTTCTGGACTGCATCAGATGAAGCAGACTATCGGCGACATCATATGAATGGGTGCCATATGCAAAAAACAGTGCAACCGCTATGGACGTTGTCACCAGTGGAACAGCGGTAAGCATAGTTCTTTCCAGCATTGGCCGGGTGTCATTTTGCAACCAGATATTCAACATCACCAGCGGAACAAAAAACGGCAACATGTTTTCATGAAACATAGCCCCGACGATACAAATTAAAGATGCCACAGCAACACGCGCCACGGAATCCATCGTTATGACCAATGTCAAAATCGCCAATATCAACAGGATCCCGTCCAGATACCCTGTGTCTCCTATAAGTGTTCCAAGCCCTGCAGAGAAGGAAAACAATACAAGCAATACACCACCGTTTTCCAAACGAGAGTAACTTGACGAAATATAGGAAAACAAAACAGCCACTGCCAAAAGCGTTATGATTGCGGCAATAACATATGTGTTTTTCTCGGTGAGTCCCTGGGGAAAAATCCATACCAGTAATTCACCCAGCAACGCCCGTCGTTGAAATCCAGCTTCATATGAAAATAGAAACTGTGTTTGCGCCCAGGATAATGGTGGGGCCATTCGGGTGATGATCATTGCCAAAATTGATAAATACGAAATACGCCAGGCGGTAGTATATGAAATATTCATGTAATCTTCCAATTTAGCAGAACTATGTTCTTCTACCATAAATGTATTCCAGGCATTAAAAAAGGCCACCAAAAATGGCAGCCTTTTAATTGTGTTTTGTATCGTTGGATTACTCGATGATTTTGGACACAACACCGGCGCCGACAGTGCGGCCGCCTTCGCGGATCGCAAAGCGCAGGCCGTCTTCCATGGCGATCGGCGAAATCAGTTCGACTTCGAACTTCAGGTTGTCGCCGGGCATAACCATTTCTG
>WFNH01000018.1 GCA_015488685.1 Marinosulfonomonas sp. | reverse complement strand
TTCATCGGGTTCCGGCCATGACGTGCGCATCACCACCCGCACCAACCCTTATGATCCGTTCAACTGTTTCGATTCCACCATCCACGAGGTCGGGCACGGCTGTTATGAGCAAAACATCGATGACGCCTATCTGTTAACCCCGCTGGGGCAAGGCGTTTCCATGGGGGTGCATGAAAGCCAGAGCCGGATTTATGAAAACCAGATCGGGCGGGGACAGGCGTTCACCGGTTGGCTGTTTGGCCAGATGAACGAAGTGTTCGGCGATTTCGGGGTGGCGGATGCCGAGGCATTCTATGCCACCGTCAACCGCGTGAATTCCGGCTATATCCGCACCGAGGCCGACGAAGTGCATTATAACCTGCATGTGCTGCTGCGGTTTGATTTGGAACGCGCCATGATCGCCGGTGATCTGGACGTGGATGACCTGCCGGACGCATGGAACAAACGGTTTAAGGATGATTTCGGCGTGGCGGTGGACAAGCCGTCAAACGGTTGTTTGCAGGATGTGCATTGGTCGGTCGGGCTGTTTGGCTATTTTCCGACCTATAGCTTGGGCAATGTGTACGCCGGCTGCCTGAACAAGGCGATGCGGGGTGCGCTGCCCGATCTGGATGCGGACCTTACGGCAGGGAACACCGCGCCAGCAACTGAATGGCTGCGGGAAAACATACAGCAATACGGCGGCTTGTACCGGCCTAAAGAGCTGATCGAAAAGGCCTGCGGCTTTGCCCCCTCCGAAGCCCCCTTGCTGGACTATCTGGAAGCGAAATTCGGCGGGATTTACGGGGTTTAACGGCAGCCTGCCGAACAGCGCTTGAAGCGCCCCCTGTGATGTGCGAAAAATTTGCCAAGCATTACAGGGGACAGCACCATGCCAGGCTTTGAGTTGATCGGACAGGAAGAACGCGACGCATTGAACGCGTTGATGGACGAGGGCGGTGTGTTCTTTGCCCACGGCTTTGACGCCAAGCGAAAACGCTATCATGTGCGCGAGTTGGAGGCGGAGTTTCGCGAATTCCTGTCCTGCCATGATGCGCTGTGCGTGTCCTCGGGCACGGCGGCGATCAAGGTTGCGCTGAAAGCATTGGGGGTTGGCTTCGGTGATGAAGTGATCACCCAGGGCTTTAATTTCATTGCAGATTTCGAGGCGATCATTGATTGCGGCGCAATCCCCGTGGTGGCCGGATCGGATGATACATTGAACATGGACCCAAAGCAGCTTGAGGGCCTGATCACCGATAAAACCAAGGCGATCATGCCGGTGCATATGCTGGGCGTGCCTGCGCGGCTGGATGAAATATTCGCCATTGCCGCCCGTCACAACATCCCCGTGATCGAAGACGCCTGCGAGGCGATTGGTGCGAAGTATAACGGGCGCTATGCGGGCACTTTGGGTGCGGCTGGCGTGTTCAGTTTCGACTATGGCAAGGCAATCACCACCGGCGAGGGCGGGCTGGTCATTCTGAATGATGAAAAGATGGCCGTCACCGCGCGGCAATACCACGATCACGGGCATATGAACCTGCCCGACATCCCGCGCGGGCTGGATCGGGCTGGTGTGGCCGGATTTAACTACCGGATGAGCGAGCTAAGCGCGGTGGTCGGCAAGGTGCAGTTGAAGAAACTGGAATACATCGTCGCGGAATCCGGCAAGCGGTACAAGGCACTGGATCGGGGGATTACGTCATCCATTTACAAGAAACGCGCGGTGCCGGACGGGGCGGAACCGGCCTATGACACCTATATCGTCGAGGTGGCGGATGCGCAGATCAGGGAACATGCGATCCAGTTGTTGGGCGATATGGGCTTTGGCACCAAAAACCTGCCGGACGCGATGAACTGGCATTGTTCGGTGTTCTGGGATCACATGGGGTTTGACACCAAAACGAAAGCACAACTGGACACGCTGGCGCTGCTGGAACGGCAAATCGCCATTCCGGTGATGCTGGGCAAATCAGTAGATGAATTTGCCGACCTTGCGGCGGCCCTGAACGGGCTGACGGGTTAGGCGATGCTGGTCATTGTACCCGCCCGCCAAGGCTCCAAGGGGGTGCCGGGCAAGAATATCAAGGATTTTCGCGGCGCACCGCTAGTGGAATGGAGCTTTGCCGCCGGGTTGGCGATTGCCCGTGATCTGGGCGCGCCGGTGGTCTGCACCACGGATGATGCGGAAATCGGTGCGCTGGTTCAGGTGAACTATGCCGATCAGGTGCTGATCCACGACCGCGCGGCTGATCTGGCCGATGATAACGCCGGTATGGCGGGGGTGGTGCTGGATGTGTGCAAACGGTTCGGGGCCAGCCGCTATGTGCTGCTGCAACCCACGTCGCCCTTGCGGCTGGTGGGTGATCTGGCGGGTCTGGTGACGGAAACACAGGCGTATGAAACGGTGGTGTCCTGCACCAACCTTTGCGAACATCCCGAAGATTTGGTCGTGCTGGACGGGGCAAAAGGGGTGCCTGCTATCCCCGCGCCCAAATCCGCCCGCAGGCAGGATCGGGCGACCGAATACCGGTTTATTGACGGCAGCTATTATGCAGGAAGGGTGCAGACCCTGCACGAGCACGATAGTTTCCTGCCCGCAGATACCCGTTACCACACGCTGACCATGCCAACGGGTGTGGACATCGACACACCGCATGATTGGGCCATGGCCGAGGCGCAGCATGACTGGTTATTGGCGCAGGGGTATGAATTTGTCCGCCCGCGCCGCTGATATTATCATTATCGGCGCAGGGGCCGCCGGGTTGGAGCTGGCGCGGATGGCGTCCCGTCAAGGGTTGGCGGTGGTGCTGTTTGAACAGGGCGCGCCGAACGGGCGGCATCTGTTCCAGCGTATTCCGCTGATGGTGGGCAAGATCATCGGCAACCGCCGGTTTGTCGATGCGCAGGACTCGGCACCGCAAATGGCTGCCGGCAACCGGAAACTGCCGGTGCTGACGGGGCGGGGGCTGGGTGGTTCATCGCGGGTGAATGGCAATGTCGCCTATGCAGGTCCGCCTGAGAGGTACCGGCATGTTTTCGGCCCGCTGGGGCTGGATTTTGGCAGCGTGCTGCAAGGGCTTCACGTTGATCCCGCTGCGCCGCGCCCCCTTAGCTGGGCCGATGCCCTGTCCGAAAAATTCCTGATGGCAGCAGCAGCACAGGGTTCGCCAAAAGTACCAGACCCGGACATGGAAGACAGCTTTGCAGGCGCTTCGGTGCTGCATGTAAACACAAAACGCGGGCTGCGGCATAACCATCTGGAAGGGTTTCGCGCCAATGCCGCGCCGCAAAACATCCGTATCATCCGCGCGCCGGTAGAACGGATCATTCTGGACGGTAAACGCGCCACCGGTGTGGCTTATGAAGGCGGCGAAATATACGCCGGCGAAGTGGTGCTCAGTGCCGGTGCCATATCCTCGCCGCTGTTGCTGATGCACAGCGGCATCGGGGCGGCGGATATGTTGCAAGCGGCGGGCCTGCCCGTGCTGCATGACCTGTCCCATGTCGGGCGGCACCTGAAGGATCACGCCAACCTGCGCCTGCAATTTTCCTGCCCCGGGCACAACACCCTGAACCAGAAAACCCGTGGGGTGCGGGCGCTGTGGGAAGGGGTGAAATATCTGCTGGGGCGCAAGGACAGTATCCTGCGGGGGCCGGGGGCTTCGGCCGGGGCGAATTTTGCTAATGGCGATATTTTCAGTGATGCCTACCGTATCCAGCTGGTGCATTTCACGCAGGATCGCTCGCAGGTGTCCGACAAGGGCATCGTGTTTGAACGGGCGCAAAAGGCGTCGCTTGGGATTTACGCGCTGTGGCCAAAATCCGAAGGGTCGGTGCGGATTGCCAAAGAAGGCACGCAGATTGATCCGGGGTTTTTGACCGATCCGGCGGATGTGGTAACCTCTTTGCGCGGCATGGCGCAGGCGCGCGCGTTGATGGCGGAAATGGGGTTTGCGCCGGATCCGGTGGATGCGCCGGACGAGGAAGTTTTGCGAAACGGCGTCTACTCCGGCTATCACCTGATTGGCAGCAACCGCATGTCGGTGGACGCAGGCGGCGGCGTGGTGGGGCCGGATTTCGCGGTGCATGGGCTACGGGGGTTATCTGTTTGCGATGCCTCGGTGATGCCTGATCATCTGTCCAGCCACAGTTACCTGCCGACCATCGCCATGGCGCGGATGTTTGCGCAACTGCGGGGGTGGGCGGCATGAAGCGATACCCCGCACGGCTGATTGACAGGCTGGCACTGTTGCTGTGGGATATCGCGTGGCACGCGGGTCTGCCGCTGGTGCTGCTGTATCTGTGGCATCGCGGACGCAAGGAACCGCTGTATCGCCAGCATATGGCGGAACGCTTTGGCGGCGGGGCGCCCGTTCCAGCGGGGGCGATCTGGATTCACGGGGTTTCGTTGGGCGAGATGCGGGCCGCAAGGCCGCTGATTGATGCGCTGCTCAAGCGGGGTGAACAGGTGTTGATCACCAACATCACCGCGGCCGGACGTGCGGAAACGCTGAAGCTGTTTGCGGATGCGATTGAAGGTGGACAGCTGCATGTCCGCTGGTGTCCGGCGGAATACGCATGGGCCATCTGCCGGTTTCTGGGTAAACACAAACCCCGTTTTGGTATGATCATGGAGATCGAGCTTTGGCCCCGCTTGATCGCCACCTGCCACGCCAAAGGCCTGCCGCTGGTGCAGGCGCAGGCGCAGTATCCGGATAAAAGTTTTGCACGTGATACCAAAGGGTTGCAGCTGCGTGCGCATGTGGTTCGGGCGTTTGACCTGATCATGGCGAAATCCGAGCGCCACGCCGAACGGTTTCGCCAGTTGGGGGCACAGAACGTGCAAGTGATGGGCGAATTGCGGTTTGAACAGCCAATCCCGCCCGCCCATTTGCAAGCGGCGGCAGACCTGCGCGCGCAGATCGCTCCGGAGCGCCCCGTGTTCTGCCTTGCCAGCACCGCACCGGACGAGGATGCGTTGCTGATCCCCGTGCTGCGCAACCTGCTGGACGCCGCCAAGCAGGCAGGCAAACCGCGCCCCTTCATCGTCTATGTCCCGCGCCACCCCAAGGATTTTGCAGCCACGGGGGAACGGTTACAAGCGGCAGGACTGAACATGCTGCAACGCTCGACCGATCTAGATAACGCTCTCTCGCCCAATGCCCCCTTACCGGATGATCTGGACGGGCTGTTCGGGGATTCACTGGGTGAAATCAACTTCTACTTTGCCCTGTCCGACCGTGTGTTCATTGGCGACAGTTTCAACGGGGAAGGCTCGCACAATATCATCGAACCGCTTAGTCTTGGCAAACCCGTTGTGGTCGGTCCCAGCATCTGGGGTATTGAATATCCTGCGCTTGAGGCGCTGGAGGCTGGCGTTCTGGTAAAACTGGATACGCCGGATCAATTGTTTGAACACTGGAACAGCGAAACCGGTGCGATAGACAAGCAGATCGAGGATTTTCTGGCGCAACACGGGGGCGCCACACAAAAGGCCCTGCACCATCTATCAAATGCAGGGCTGCTGTAGGGCGGGGTTCACCCCGCCTTTAACCCGTGTAGTGGGTTACACCCCTTCGCCAGCTTGCATAATGGCCATATGTTTGGCGCATTCGTTTAACCCGCCTTCGTCGGCCTCCCAAGTGATTTCGCCGTCGCCATTGGCATCAAAACCGTCCAGCAATTGATGGGTGGCCTCTTCCAGTTTTATGACGGCAGGGGCGGCCTGTTCGGCACTGTTGGCCGCCAGAATCTGATTGATCAGCACTTTGATACGGGCAACGCGCGCAATTGTGTTCTTCGCCGAAGTCGCCACATGGACGGCATGGATTTTTACATTTTCACTGGCATCTTCCTGTTGGGCAGCAAGGGTGATGTGCTTGGCTATGCCTTGCGCCGCGCGTAACACCCCGTATCCATAACCGGGGCCGTCATCAATTGCGCTGGGATCAATGGCATGAAGCACATGTCTGGTATGCTTTTGCATCCACACCAGATCATGCGTTTGGTTGGCGGCGACCCGCGCGTGAAGCACCGCAATTTCCGCTTCGGCAATTGCTATCGGCAGCAATCCCTTTTCTTCGGGCGTGTCGGTCCAGCTTTGGGTGATATAGTTCATATGATCCTGCGCCATATTGGCCTTTGCCGCTGTGGCAAACCCGCCAAGGATGATTGCAGAAAGCAGCAGGGCCGTTGCTATCGAATGTTTGATTGGAAGTGTCATCTGTGAACTCCGGTATGAAATAAAACAGGCGTGCCGTTGCGACCCCTTACTGGAACTACACCGTAAGGCATGGGTTTAATCCCTCACAAATGAACTTTTGTTGAGAAAAGGTTTACTTTTTCCAATCCGGTGCGCGCTTTTCCAGAAATGCCGCGATGCCTTCTTCGGTGTCGCGCATCATCATATTGGCGGTGATCACCTCGCCGGTGTATTCATAGGCCTGTTCCAGCGGCATGGTGATCTGTTTGTAAAACGCCTCTTTGCCGATGCCCAGCACGCCCTTCATTTTGCTGGCCAGCACCTGCGCCATTTCCATCGTGGCTGCGTCCAGATCATCATGATCCACGGCGCGGTTGATCAGGCCCAGTTCTTCGGCCCGCGTAGTGTCGATGAACGATCCCGTGGTCAGCATTTCAAACGCCTGTTTGCGCGGGATGTTGCGGGTCAGCGCCACCATTGGGGTGGAACAAAACAAACCAAGGTTCACCCCGTTCACACCAAACCGCGTGCCATGTGCGGCCACGGCCAGATCACAGGTCGCAACCAACTGGCAACCGGCGGCGGTGGCGATGCCGTGGGGTTTGGCGATCACCGGTTGGGGCAGGCGGGTGATCGACTGCATCACGCGGCTGCAACGGGTGAACAGATCGTGGAAATAGGCCCGCCCGCCGTCTTCGGCCTGTCGTCCCTGTGTCATTTCCTTCAGGTCGTGGCCGGCGCAAAACACTTTGCCCGCGCCTTCAAGGATCACCACTTTGGTGTCCGTATCTGTGGCCAGCGCGTCGAATTGCGCTTGCAGTGCGGCCAGCATTGCGTCGGAAAGCGCATTAAGGCTCTGGGGGGAATTCAGGGTCAGGGTGGCGATGCCATCCGTGTCATTGCGCAATAGAATGTCGGTCATGCTTGCTCTTTCATAGGTTTCGCGCGAAGTTTACGCAGAGTTATGCAAAAGGGGAAGTGGGCATGAAGATGAATGTGGAACAATTACAGGCCTTTCTGGCCGAGCATTTCCCGCATATGACCGAAGAATTCATTGTCGAGGGCGTGTCCGAGAACCGCGCCACCCTGCGTCTGCCGGTCAGTGAACGCAACCTGCGGGCCGGTGGCACGGTGAACGGGCCAACCATGTTTGCGCTGGCGGATGTGACGTTTTATCTGGCGCTGATGGCGATGATCGGGCCTCAGGCGCTGGCGGTGACCACGAATTGTTCGATTGATTTCATGCGAAAACCGGCGGCGGGCAAAGATCTGATTGGCAAGGCGCAGATCCTGAAACTGGGCCGTGTGCTGGCGGTGGGCGATGTGCTTATCTATTCCGAGGGGCAGGGGGCGCCGGTGGCGCGGGCAGGGATGACCTATTCTATTCCGCCGAAATAAAAAAGGGGCCGGATAAATCCGACCCCAGGAAGAGGTTCCGGCAAAGCGGGGATGCTAGCCCTGCCAGAACAAACGACGCGCTTCCGTATAAGCCTCGTCGCGTGTCAGCCCGATGTCTTGCAACTCGGAATCTGTCAAATTCTTCAACTGTCGCCGTGTGCGGCGGCGCAAATCCCATGTCAGAAGCGTATTGGCCGCTGTGATTACCACCAGTGCAAGTGGCGATTGGGGAAGGCGGGGCAACAGCGCGGGGCGCTGTGCGGGGTGGGATGAAATATAAGTCATGGCGCGCTCCTGAATAATTGTATTGATACAAACGGGGGATTCCGTTATAAAGAATGGATACAATGCGAATCCACCGGCGTCCAATGAAAGATTGTAATGAATACAATTTGGTTTCCTGATCTATCTACCAGTAATGGCCCGAAATATCTGACTTTGACTGACGCGATCCGTCAGGCGATTGTATCGGAACAATTGCAGGTGGGCGAACGCTTGCCGCCAGTGCGCGAGCTGGGATGGCAGTTGAAAGTCACCCCTGGCACCGTGGCGCGGGCCTATACCAAACTGACCGACGAAGGATTGCTGGAAGCCGCTGTGGGGCGGGGCACCTTTGTGGCCGAACCCAAGGCGATGCCGCAACACAAGCCGATCGAAATTGGTGCGCGCCCGACCAAGGTGCCGGACCAGATTGAATTGCTGTCCCCGTTACTGCCAGACGTGGGGCAGGAGGCCCTGATCCGAAATTGTTATGCCCGCATGGCGCAGATGCCCAATGACAACCTGATCCAGTATCCCAGTCAGGCGACCGAAGCCAATACGCGGATTGCGATTGCCGATTGGCTAAAGGGGGTGCAACTGGGCCGGTTTGAGCCTGAGGATATCGTGCTGGCCCACGGCGGACAGAACGCCATCATGATGATCCTGCAAATCGTGTTGAAAGATCCCAAGCCGATGATTTTCGCCGAGGATCTGTCCTATGCCGGTTTTCGCCATGCCGCCCGCCTGTTGCGCGCCGGCGTTGTCGGGTTGAAATGCGACAATGAAGGGGTGATGCCCGAGGAACTGGAAGCCGCCTGTCAGAAATACGGCCCGCAGGTGTTTTGCACCTCGCCCGAGGTCCACAACCCGACCACCGGCCACACTGGTCTGGCCCGTCGCCGCGAACTGGCCGAGGTGGCGCAGAAATATGGCTGTGCGGTGCTCGAGGATGATTGTTACCACATGCAGGGCAGCGGATTGCCGACCTATCGTCAGTTGCTGCCCGAATTGGGGTGGTATGTCTCGTCGCTGTCCAAATCGCTGACGCCATCGTTGCGGGTCGGGTTCGCGCTGGCACCGCAGGACAAGGCGCAGACATTGCGCAGAACGGCGCAGTTCAACCATTTCGGGCTGGCCATCACCATCACCGATCTGACCGAAATGGTGCTGCAATCGCCGGACCTGCCGCAAATCCGCGCGGCCATCGTTGACCGCGTCAACAGCTATGTGCGCATCGCGGTCAATGTGCTGGGGCGCTATGATCTGAAATGGCGCGATGATGTGCCGTTCCTGTGGCTGAAACTGCCGCGTGGCTGGCGGGCCTCGAATTTCTGTCGGGCGGCGGAGAAACAGGGCATCCGGCTGCGCTCGGCCGATGATTTCGCGCTGCTGGACGGACGCGCGCCCCATGCGGTGCGCATCACGGTAAACGGACAAATCCCGCTGGAGGCGTTCGAACACGCGATGTATGCGCTGGAACGGCTGTTAAGTAATCCGCCGGATTTGATCGAGGTATAGGGGGAGAGTATAGTGCAATGTTGCCATTCATATTCTGAGTGTTAAGCTACTGCACAACGGGATACTGGATGACATAGGCATGGCATGAAAACTAGGCAAGCAGTTTTGGCGGATGCGTTAGAAATTAGTGCATTTCTTGAACAATTGGTGTTTGTTGGAAAGAGAAACCTTCCAAGCGACCCTGAGTTTGTGCGCTGTAACTACATTGCGCATGCGGACAATATCCAGTGCACCGTAGCCGTGGATAATGACGGATCAATTCTGGGTCTCCAGATTTTGAAAATCGCATCAGAAGGAAACATCTATGGGGTTGACATCGGGTGGGGGATCATCGGAACGCATGTCAGACCAGATGCAGCGCGCCGAGGTGTCGGTAAAGCCCTGTTTAAGGCAACGCACAAGGCAGCAGTAGATGCCGGTATACAAAAAATTGATGCCACAATCGGAGCATCAAATCCTAGCGGTCTTTCGTATTATGATGCCATGGGATTTAACACGTACAGAATGACGTCTAGCAAAATTAGCAAGTGCTTCGATGTTAGAGTGTAGTTGGCTTATGATCCAATTAGGCCAACCAGAAGTGGGGTAAAATAATACCTATTTTACAACCCATTGTTTCTGCTACATAAAACACACCTTACCGCACTTGACTGTGCCTCAAAACCCTATAGATAGACGCAATCAATTCCCGCAGGTGGCCAATCCGGCCTATTGCACCGTTTCAAATAGGGTAGAAACCATGAAAACCTTCTCTGCTACACCGGCAGATATCGAGAAGAAATGGATCATCATCGACGCCGAAGGTGTCGTGCTGGGCCGTCTTGCCTCGATTATCGCCATGCGCTTGCGCGGCAAGCACAAGCCAACCTTCACACCGCACATGGATATGGGCGACAATGTGATCGTGATCAACGCTGATAAAATCCAGCTGACCGGCAAAAAGCGGTCGGACAAGATTTATTACTGGCACACCGGTCATCCGGGCGGCATCAAACAGCGCTCGGCGGAACAGATCCTCGAGGGCAAGTTCCCCGAACGTGTGGTGGAAAAAGCCGTTAAGCGCATGTTGCCGGGCAACCGTTTAAGCCGCGTTCAGATGACAAACCTGCGTATCTACGCCGGTGCCGAGCATCCGCACGAAGCACAGAACCCCGAAGTTCTGGACGTGAAAGCTATGAACTCCAAAAACACGCGGAGCCAGTCATGACCGAAGAAATCAAATCTCTGGACGATCTGAACGAAGTCGTCACTGTCACCGAAACCGTTGTGGTAGAAGAAGTTGTCATTGATCGCGAACCCGTTCGTGACGAACTGGGCCGCTCTTATGCTACCGGCAAACGTAAAGATGCGGTTGCCCGCGTCTGGATCAAACCCGGTTCGGGCAAGGTGACTGTCAACGGTCGCGACATGGACAAGTATTTTGCCCGCCCCGTGCTGCAAATGATCCTGCGCCAGCCCTTTACAGTGGCCGGTGTCGAAGGTGAATTCGACGTGACAGCAACCGTCAAGGGCGGTGGTCTGTCGGGTCAGGCCGGTGCGGTCAAACACGGTATTTCCAAAGCGTTGCAGATCTATGAACCCAGCCTGCGCGGCGCATTGAAAGCTGCCGGATTCCTGACACGCGATGCCCGCGTTGTGGAACGTAAGAAATACGGTAAGCGCAAGGCGCGTCGTAGCTTCCAGTTCTCGAAACGTTAAGTTTTATCGGATACGAAATTGCGAAAAGGCAGGGTTTGCGCCCTGCCTTTTTTGCATTGTACTGGTTTATTTGTCGGGCGGGATCAGGCCAAGCCCACGCAGATATATCCCGATACCGCTTTCCAGCAGGTCTTCTGGCGGGAAGGGGCTTTTGGTGCCCGGCGATCCACGCGCAAACAGCTCGACCACCCCGTGGCTCATGGCCCAGATATGCGCAGCCACCATCGATGCCGGCGGGCGTTTGTCGGCGGGCATGTGTTCGGTCAGCAGACGGGCGGCCTTTTCCAACTGCCCCAGCGCCTGACCCGAGGCATGGGCCAGTTCCGGCGACTGGTTCACCGAAATGCCGCTTTCGAACATCGCGATGTAATGGCCCGGATATTTGCGGGCAAAGGCCAGATAGGCCCGCCCCGAGGTTTCGAACGCATCCAGTCCGGTTTTTCCTTCTGCCGCGTATTCCATCAATTCCCCGAACATCACATAGCCCTGCAAGGCAGCACTTGCGATCAGGTCTTCACGGCCCTTGAAGTGGCGATAAACGGCGGCGGGGGTCACGCCCGCCTGTTTTGCGGCCTCGGACAGGGTGAAACCGGTTGGTCCCTTTTCCTCGATCAGCTTTAGCGCCGCATCGATCAGGGCGGCGCGTAGATTGCCGTGGTGATAGCCGCGTTTGCGCATATTATTCCACCCACATTTCCGGCCCGCCGCAGATTTTATCATCCGGTGGGCAGGCGACGGTTTCATCCTTGCCGTCGTAATCAAGGCCGCTCAGAACCGACCGGATCACTGAAATGCGCGCACGGCGCTTGTCGTCCGAGCGGATCACGGTCCAGGGGGCGGTTTCGGTGTGGCTGCGTTCAAAGGTTTCCTCGATCGCATCCGAATAGGCATCCCAGCGGTTCAGCCCCTCAACGTCAATCCAGCTTAGTTTCCATTGCTTTAGCGGATCTTTTTCGCGTGCCAGAAAACGGCGTAACTGTTCGGCGCGCCCGACATTCAGCCAGATTTTGGTGAAGTGGATGCCTTCATCCACCAGCATTTCCTCGAACTCCGGCAGTTGCCAGAAAAAGCTGTGGCGCTGTTCGGGGGTGCAAAAGCCGAACACCTGTTCCACCACGCCGCGGTTATACCAGGACCGGTCAAACAGGGTGATTTCGCCACCGGCGGGCAGGTGCTGGATATAGCGCTGAAAATACCATTGCGTCGCCTCGCGGTCCGAGGGTTTGGACAGCGCCACCACCCGCGCCACCCGTGGGTTAAGATTTTCGCGTATCCGTTTGATTGATCCGCCTTTTCCGGCGGCATCACGCCCCTCGAAGACCACGGCGACACGGGCTTCGGAGGATTTCACCCAGGACTGGAATTTCACCAGCTCGATCTGTAGCGCGGCCATGGTATCCTCGTATTCCTTGCGCCCCATGCGTTCCTCATAGGGGTAGCTAGCCGACAGAATATCCTTTTTACCGCCTTCAAGGATTGCCTGACGCACCGCGTCCGGCGCGGTTTCTTCAAAGAATCTTGATATGGCTCCGTCAAAAGGCAATGTCATCTGTCCGTCTCCTTAGGGCGTATATGGGGTGCAGGGGGCGTTCAAACTAGCCCCGCAAATCGGTCATGGCCTGACCAATCTGGTTTTGGTCAAACGGTGTGGTCAGATAGATTTCGCTGATCCAGTTGGTATAGAGCAAATGCCCGTGGCTGCGCCAACGGTTCATTGGCGGTTTGGACGGGTCATCATCTGGATAGTAATTCACCGGCACGTTGATCGGCTTGCCCTTGGCAACATCGCGGTCATATTCGCCTTTCAGGGTATCAGTGTCATATTCGAAATGGTTGAAAATATACAGCGCCCGATGGGCGTCATCCTGCACCAGACAGGGGCCGACTTCGTCACTGGCAAGCAGGGTCACCAGCCCGTCGCGGGCGTCAATTTCATCCTGACGCATTTCCGTCCAGCGGCTTACAGGAATGACGCAGTCATCGGAAAATCCACGCAGATAATGCGATGCGGGTTGCTTGTTCTGATGGCGAAAACAGCCGAATGCCTTGGCGTCCAGCATATGTTTATCAACCCCGTGGAAATGGTTGATCATTGCCATCCCGCCCCAGCAGACCCCGAAGGTGGAATGCACATTGGTCTGGGTCCAGTCGAATATTTCCTGCAATTCATCCCAGTAGGTCACATCGGGAAACGGCAAATGTTCGATCGGTGCGCCGGTAATGATCAGCCCGTCGAATTTGCGATCCTTCACCGCCTGAAACGGCTCGTAAAACGCGCCCATATGCGATTCCGAGGTGGTTTTGCTTTTGTGTTCCGACATGCGGATCAGGGTCAGTTCCAACTGTAGCGGGGTGGCGCCGATCAGGCGGGCGAACTGGGTTTCCGTCTGGATTTTCTGCGGCATCAGGTTCAGCAGCGCAATGTTTAGCGGGCGGATGTCCTGTTTATCGGCATGACGCTGGGACATCACCATCACGCCTTCATTCGACAGGATGTCAAAGGCGGGCAGGGTGGATGGGATTCTTATAGGCATATCAGTGTCCTAGCGGGTCTTGTTGGTGATGGCATCGGCGATCATAGCGTCAAAATCGGCAGGGGTGCTAACCTGTGCCACGTCTTCGGCGGCCACTGTCACCCCCCAGTTTTCAGCCATGGCCGCATAACGCGGCTGGCGGTGATGCAGCGCCTCGGCGTATCCCCAGCGGATGAAGTCATCGGGATTTACTTCGGCTTCACTCTGGCCCTTTTCGGCCAGATACCGCGCCCACATACCGCGCATGATTTCGGGCGGATAATACATCGGCTTGGGCGCGGCGTTGAAACGCTCGATCAACTGATCCGCGTGGGCTTCGCTCCCTTTGATCCAGACCAGCAACAGATTGTCCGACAGATGCCGTAAAACGGGATCATTTTCATTATCAGGCTCTACAACCTCGCAGATTGATCCACCAGTATCACAGATGAAATTATCATACTTATAAAGGGTTTGCGCGCGATTGATAAAGTGGCCCGTATCGCTCAGTGCGTTGATCTCGGCAATGCGGTGCTGGCTTTGACGGTGCATATAATCCTCGAACGCCAGCCCGCCCAGATCGGGGTTGCCCGGCTTGCCCAGATAGGTTGAAAGCGGGGCAAGATTGTCAAACGAGATATTCGAGGAAATATCGATACTGTCCGTGCGCAGCAATTCCGCCAGAAAGGGATTTTTCATCGCCTCGCGTTTGAAATTATCGACGATGAATTCGCCCATATAGCGGGTGCCGATGCGATAGTCGACGTTGTAGTGAAACCAGTGGCCATCACGCCGCAGGATATTGGCGACATGGGTTTTGCCCAGGCCGGACATGCCAAACAGCGCCACACGCTTGTGGGTGGCGTTGTTCCAGTCGTCTGCGGAATTATAGAACATGGTCGCGATCCGTGAATTATTCTTTGTTCCTAGGTAGATTGCAGGGCGGCAGGGGTCAACCGCTCTGGGAATAACGAATGTTCAGATAGTTGGCGGCAAAGATCAGCGCGGCACCGGCAAAGACGTAGATATCCAGTGCCTCGCCGTAGAAAACAGCGCCGACCACGGCAATCAGCGGTAGGCGGGCGAAATCCAGCGGCACAACGGTGCTGGCAGGCGCAATGGACAGGGCTTTGGTCAGGCAGAAATGCGCGATCAGACCGGCCAGCCCGATCCACAGCAACCAGGGCCATATCGCGGCGGATGGTATGTGAATATCCCCGTCATATCCCGCTGCAACCAACCCCATCACCGATTGCATCACAACCAGCCAGAACAGGATGCCGGTTAGAGACACATCGCGGGTCAGCCGTTTGGTGAAAATGCTGGTGGTGGCAAAACACACCGCCGCCAGCGCGGCCGCTGCTACACCCCAGTTCAGGGTTTCGGCCCCGGGGCGGGTGATGATCAGGATACCGACAAACCCAAGTGCGGTGACCATCAGGCGAAACGGCGTCAGACGCTCGCCCAGCAGCAAGGGCGACAGCAGCACCACCCACAGGGGCGAGGTGAATTCCAGCGCGAACACCTGCGCCAGCGGGATCACGGTCAGGGCGAAATACCACAGGGACTGGCCTGCGAAATGGGCGATATTGCGCAGCAAATGTGTGCCCATACGATAGCGGCTGATCTGGGGCAGGGTGCCGGCCATCGCCGCCACACCGGTCACAATGAAAATGCCAATAACCGAGCGGTAAAATAACAACTCGAAGGTATCCAGCTCCACGCCGACGGTCCGCCCTGCCACGGCCAGTGATGAAAACGACAGGATCGCCCCGATCATCCATATGGCAGCGCGTGTGGTGGTGGACATCAGGGGATTTCCACAATTTGGTATTGTCGTGGAATACCCTTTGTCAGCTTGGCCCAGTTCGTCAAACCTGCCCGCTTTTGATGCGCGTCAAAGCTGTTACGATCGGCAAATACTTCGGCCACATCAAACCGCCCGGCCACATCGGGTGAAGGGGTGACATCAAAGCTGATGCAACCCGTTTCGGCGCGGGTCAGCCGGATATGTTCGGGCAGGGCGGCACTGACTTTGGTCAGACGATCGGCAGGCACATCAATATAGCCTGTAAGCTGTATCTTCATTGTTCTGTCCCTGTGCATCTTTGTTCCTGAAATATCCCCGCCGGAGGCCTAAAAGTTCAATGGCGGGACATAATAGATTCTATGCGCTTCGCGCGAGGATATTTATGGAACAAAGATTAAGCAATCAGTAACCATTATCTGCGAGATTTATTTTGCGGAACAGGCGGGGACGCCGATGGCCGTGAACGAAGATGACACCCTGACCCTAGGATTGGTCAGGGTGTTTTTCGTTTACTCCCACTCGATCGTGCCGGGCGGTTTGGATGTAATATCATAGGTTACGCGGTTGATGCCTTCGACTTCATTGATGATCCGCGTTGCTGTTTCGCCAAGGAATTCGTGGGTGAAAGGATAGTAATCCGCGGTCATCCCGTCCACCGATGTCACCGCCCGCAGCGCGCAGGCAAAATCATAGGTCCGTCCGTCGCCCATCACACCCACCGTGCGCACCGGCAGGATGGCGACAAAGGCCTGCCAGATGTCATCATACAGCCCGTGTTTGCGGATCTGGTCGATGTAGACTGCATCGGCCTTGCGCAGAATCTCCAGTTTCTCGCGGGTGATTTCGCCGGGGCAGCGGATCGCCAGGCCCGGACCGGGGAAGGGGTGGCGGCCGATAAAGGATTTGGGCAGGCCCAGCTCGACACCCAGCGCACGCACCTCGTCCTTGAACAATTCGCGCAGCGGTTCGACCAGTTTCAGGCCCATCTTTTCGGGCAGGCCGCCGACATTATGGTGGCTTTTGATCGTTGCCGAGGGGCCGCCGGAAAAGGAAACGCTCTCGATCACATCGGGATACAGCGTGCCTTGGGCCAGAAACCTGGCCCCGCCCACTTCGCCTGCATGTTTCTGGAATACGTCGATGAACAGTTTGCCGATAATCTTGCGCTTTGTTTCCGGATCGGAAACACCATCCAACTGCCCCAAAAACAACTCGCGCTCATCCGCATGGATCAGCGGCATGTTGTAATTGTCGCGGAACATTTCCACAACTTCTTCGGCCTCGTTCTGGCGCAGCAGCCCGTGGTCAACGAAAACGCAGGTCAGTTGATCGCCAATCGCCTCATAGATCAGCACTGCGGCAACCGAACTGTCAACCCCGCCGGACAGTCCGCAGATCACCTTGGTATCGCCCACCTGTTCGCGGATCTTGCGGATCGCTTCTTCACGATAGGCACCCATGGTCCAGTCGCCGGTGAACCCGGCCAGCCGGACAAAGTTTTCATACAGTTTGGCGCCGTTCGGGGTATGGTGCACTTCGGGGTGGAACTGCACGGCAAAGAAATTACGCGACGGATCAGCGGTGATCGCATAGGGCGCGTTGGGCGAGGTGCCATAAACGGCAAAACCGGGCGCGATTTTCGAGACATGGTCGCCGTGGCTCATCCAGACCTGTTCGCGATCATCATCCGCGGTGAACCAACCCTCGAGCAGCGGCAGGCGTTCGGATGTCGGCGTCACATAGGCGCGACCGAATTCGGCGGTGCCATGGCCGGTTTCCACCTGACCGCCCAGCATCTGCATCATCACCTGCTGGCCGTAACAAATGCCCAGCACCGGCACACCCAGCGAAAACAGGCTTTCGGGCGGGCGGGGTGAGCCTGCGTCAATCACGCTGTTGGGGCCGCCCGACAGGATCACGGCCTTTGGCGCGAATGCGGCCAGAAAGGCATCGGTGATCTTGTTGAACGGATGGATTTCGCAATAGACGTTCAACTCGCGCAGACGGCGCGCAATCAGCTGCGTCACTTGCGATCCGAAGTCTATGATAAGAAGGCGGTCATGTGTAATATCTGTCATGGCTTGGCAATAGGCGGCAATCGCGCAATGATCAAGCGTGTCGATGTCGCTTTCGCCCCTTATTGGCCGGATTTCAGGGGTGGAGAGGCGGGTTGATCCCGTATCAGGAGGCAAGACATCCTAAATCGGGGAATCGCGAGATGACTGAACAAAAAGCAAAACGGCGGGCACGGGGCGGCGGCGGGGCCGCGCGACGGGCGGAACGCACAGCGGTGCGGATCGAGGCGGCGAAGTATATCGAGCGCAAAATCCCCAATCTTGAGATGCTGAGTGAAGATGCGCTGCAAACCATCGAGCGCAACGCTGAAACCGTGCTGGAAGAGGTTGGCGTAAATTTTGTCGACAACCCCGAGGCGCTGGAAATCTGGCGCAAGGCCGGTGCGACGATTGATGGCGAACGGGTGCGTATCCCGCGCGGGCTGGCCCGCAAGCTGTGTGAAACAGCGCCCTCGAAATTCACCCAGCACGCCCGCAATCCCGAACGTAACGTAGAAATCGGTGGTGATTCACTGGTGCTGGCGCCGGTTTACGGCCCGCCCTTTGTGCGCGACGCGACCGGTGGACGGCGTTATGCGACGATGGAGGATTTCACCGAATTTGTGAAACTGGGCTATATGTCGAAATATCTGCACCATTCCGGCGGCACGGTGTGCGAGCCAACGGATGTGCCGGTGAACAAGCGGCATCTGGATATGTTGCTGGCGCACATGCTCTATTCGGACAAGCCGTTTATGGGGTCGGTGACCGAGCCGTCACGGGCGCAGGATTCGGTGGAAATGTGTGAAATCCTGTTCGGTAAGGATTTTGTGCAGGAAAACACGGTGATGACCTCGCTGATCAACGTCAATTCACCGCTGACCTTTGATTCCATCATGATGGGCGCGATGGAGGTTTACGCGCGCAACAATCAGGCCTGCATTCTGTCGCCATTTATTGTTGGCGGGGCGATGTCGCCGGTTTCGGTGATGGGCACGCTGACACAGGTTCTGGCCGAATGTCTGGCCGGCATCGCCTATAACCAGTTGATCCGCCCCGGTGCGCCGGTGATTTTTGGCTGTTTTGTGACCTCGATCGACATGAATTCGGGGGCGCCGACCTTTGGCACGCCGGAAGCTACACAAATCCTTAACGGGGCAGGGCAGCTTGCACGGCGTCTTAACCTTCCGTTCAGGTCTGGTGGCGGGCTGTGTGGCTCGAAACTGCCGGACGCGCAGGCGGCATATGAGACCGCGCACACCCATAATGCCGCGCTGTTTGGCGGGGTGAACTTCATGCTGCATGCCTGTGGCTGGCTGGAAGGCGGGCTGGTTGCTAGTTTCGAGAAATTCGTAATGGATGCGGATCAACTGGGCATTCTGCACCGTCTAGCTGCCGGTGTGCCGACGGACGAAAATGCGCAGGCGATGGGGGCCATTGCCGAGGTCGGACCGGGGGGGCATTATCTTGGGTGCGAGCATACACAAAGCAACTTCAAGGATGCGTTCTGGCATACCGATCTGCTGGATTACAAACCGTTTGAAACCTGGGAAGAAGAGGGCGCGCGCGACACCGAGGCATTGGCCACAGCACGGGTTGCCAAACTGCTGGCAGATTACCAGCAACCCGCGCTGGACCCTGAAATTACACAGAAATTACAGGCCTACGTCCAGGCCAAGAAAGACTCGATGCCGGATTCATTCCTTTAGGATTGGCCAGTTCCGGCGCCCAGCAAACGGGCCTCGCCCATCAGGGCGATTAAAAGCGAAACATGACGGGTGATGCTGTAACCGGCATCACCCGTTTTGCGTTTTTCTTCTTGCAGGCTTTCCTCGTTCATCAACCTGACAATGGCACGCCCCGGGGATGGTGGAACTGAAACCTTGAGCAGCCTGCGCAGGTCACGCTTGCGATTATATTCGGTCACCCCGAAACGGGCGGCACGAATCAAAAGGCGTGGGCGGTGAAGGCATTTCAACATGCTCATTAGGTCGTTCATTTACATAGGCTCCTGATTGCTTTGCCTCATTAATGACACAATCTGAACGGGTGTTGCGCATTGTCTCGGACTCCCGAACGGAGGTTTCAGAAAAGTTTACATTTTTGGAACAATTCTAGGGATCGTCGCTTTCGTTAACCTTCGCGTAACACTTCAACCCAAAGCTGATCGTCGCTGGGTAACTTGATCGATAATAAAAGGAGAAAAGTGATGGGGGCATCAATGCCATACCTCTGTGAACCGAGAGCTTTGCCAAACTGGGTGCCTGAAGCGGCGCAAAGATATCTGCAACATACCAAACAAGGGTTATCCATCAGCGCGGTGGCCCGAAACGCAGGCTGCCATGCCTCGACCGTATTGCGGCAGATCCGCAGGTTTGAAAACCGCCGCGATGATCCGCTGGTGGACGAAGTCCTGAGCAATCTTGGCCGCCAGCACTTTCCAATAATCGTTAATCCAGATGAAAAGGACTCGCCCGAAATGAGCGCACCAATCCGTCACGCCAGCCTGAAAACAGATGATGCCACTTTGAACCGCGAAGGGCGTCGTATCTTGCGCCGCCTAAGTGAAACCGGGGCCGTGCTGGCCATTGCGCCGGATATGGAAAAGGCGGTGGTGGTACGTGAATTGCCAGGTGGCCAGACCGCGCGCACTGCGGTGGTGGACCGTCCTGTTGCACAGGCAATGGCGTTGAAAGACTGGATCACCTGTGTGAAAAATGGACGAATCGCACGGTACGGGATAACCACGGCGGGACGCACAGGGTTGAAACGTCTGCTGGCCGAGGCCGAAAACGTGCGCGCCGGTTTTGCCGAGGCGCCGGCGCAATTTGGCGACCAGCACCGCGTTTGGGGCGAGAAAACGGTTAACGAGGACGGCAAACGGCGGGCGGTCCGTTATAACGTGGCGGAATCCCCGCTGGCGGCTTTGGCGCGGCGCAAGGACAAACACGGCAAGCCGTTTTTGACCGATGATCTGGTGTCGGCTGGCGAAAGGTTACGCGAGGATTTCGAACTGGCGCAGATGGGGCCGCGTGTGGCGCAGAACTGGGAGCGGTTTTTGACCGGCGGCACGCGGGGCGGTTTTTCCAACGACAGCGGGGTGGGGGATGGGCCAACCGGTGCGCGCGATCGGGTTTCGGAAGCGCTG
>WFNH01000017.1 GCA_015488685.1 Marinosulfonomonas sp. | reverse complement strand
GGTGATGCCGGACCTGATCCGGCAACTTCGCCATACCGATCTGGCCTCGGCGGCGATGTGGGGCGGGGTGCTGGCGACCAGTTTCGCGGTGATGCAGTTCCTGTTTTCACCCACCATCGGCAACCTGTCGGACCGGTTTGGCCGGCGCCGTGTGCTGCTGGTATCGCTGTTTTTCATGTCGCTTGATTATCTGGTGATGGCTGTTGCCACCAGCATCTGGATACTGCTGGCCGGGCGCGTCATAGCCGGGATCACCGCCGCCACCCAATCGACCGGCACCGCCTTCATGGCCGACATTTCCACCGCCAAAGACAAGGCCAAAAACTTCGGCCTTGTCAGCGCCGCCTTTGGCATCGGCTTTGTTATCGGCCCGCTGATCGGCGGGGTTTTGTCCACCCTTGGCCCCCGCGCACCGTTCTATGCCGCCGCCATACTGGCAGCCACCAATTTTACATTCGGCTATTTCGTGATGCCCGAAACCGTGACCGACGCCATCCGCCGCCCGTTCGAATGGCGCCGCGCCAACCCGTTGGGGGCGTTCAAGAACATTGCCCGTCTGCCGGGGTTAAAGGCGCTGCTGACGGTGCATCTGCTTTATTCCATCGCCTTTTTCGTCTACCCCGCTGTCTGGGCCTATTTCACCCGCGAACGGTTCGGCTGGGACGGGCTGATGGTGGGTTATTCGCTGGCCGCTTTCGGTATCTCGATCGCCATCGTGCAGGGCCTGCTGATCCGCCATATCATCGCCCGTCTGGGCGAAGAACGCACCCTGCTGCTGGGGCTGCTGATCAATATGCTGTCGTTTCTGGGTATCGCCCTGATCCCGAACGGCTGGATCGTGCTGGCACTGACGCCTGTCACCGCGCTGGGGGCCATTTCCGGCCCCGCGTTGCTGTCGATCATGTCGCGCACTGCCGCTGACAACCAGCAGGGTGAATTGCAAGGGTTGCTGGGCAGCGTCGGGTCGATCGGCACCATCCTGTCGCCCATCCTGATGACCCAGACCTTCAGCTATTTCATATCCTCCCGCGCCCCGTTCTACATGCCCGGCGCGCCGTTTATCCTGTCGATGGGGCTGATTGCGGTTTGCGTAGGCATCTATCTGGCCCGCACCGGACAGGAAACCACAGAACACCCCTTGCCATAGGGCGTGATTTGCGCTCCCCTCGCCCTGAACACCGAGGAGAGCCCCATGACCAAAATCCGTGCCGCCGTCGCCCGTGAATTCGGCCAGCCGCTGACCATCGAAACCCTGAACTTGCGCGCGCCCAAGTCCGGCGAAGTCGAGGTGACGCTGGAAGCCTGCGCCATCTGCCATTCCGACATTTCCTATATGGATGGCGGCTGGGGCGGGCATTTGCCTGCGGTTTACGGCCACGAAGCGGCGGGTCGGATTACCGCCATTGGCCACGGGGTAAAGGGGGTGCAGGTTGGCGATACCGTGCTTGTCACGCTGATCCGGTCCTGTGGTGAATGCGTGCCCTGCGCAACCGGCAAGCCGGTGATTTGCAACAACCTCCCCCGTATGGAAGGGCCGCTAACCACGCTGGACGGCGGGCCAGTTGCGCAAGGGCTGGAATGCGGGGCGTTTGCCGAAAAGGTGGTGGTGGATACCAGCCAGATCGCCCCGATCCCGGGCGACATGCCGATGGATGCAGCCTGTCTGTTGTCCTGTGGAGTGATCACCGGCGTTGGCGCCGTGGTGAATACAGCGGGCCTGCGGGCGGGGCAAACGGCGGTTGTGATTGGCGCGGGCGGTGTTGGCCTGAACGCCATTCAGGGCGCACGGATTGCCGGTGCGGCCAAGATTATCGCCATTGATATGCTTGAGGAAAAGCTGGACGTGGCAATGGAATTCGGCGCGACTCACGGTATTTTGGCCAGTGATCCCAAACCCTGGGGGGCTGTGCGCAAACTGACCGGCGGCAGGATGGCCGATGCGGTATTTGTCACCGTTGGCGCCACAGCTGTTTACGACACCGCCGCCCGATACCTGACGATGGGCGGGAAACTGGTGATGGTCGGCATGCCCCATTCCGGCGACAAGGCATCTTATGAACCCGTTATCACCGCCGCCACCGGCCAGCAGATGCTGGGCTGCAAGATGGGCGACGTGGTGCTGAAACGCGATATTCCGTGGATGGTGGATCTGTATCAGCAAGGGCGGTTGAAACTGGACGAGCTGGTTTCAGGACGCTGGACGCTGGATCAGATCAACGACGCGATCAAAGACACCCGCACTGGGGCCGCGCGGCGCAATGTTGTGTTGTTCAAATAGACCGGTAACAGCAAAAAACTGCCCGCCCGTGCGATATTCTCGCTTTTTCAAAATTGCCATGCTAATATGCGAATATGAACGGGATTAATTTGAACAGGGGTAGGAATTTTGCCTTCTACAGCAAACGCATTTGATGACGATCACGAAGTGCCGGTAAACCCGGACGATATGATCAGCCAATCCGAGGCCGCCGCCAGTTTTCTAAAGGCGCTGTCCCACGAAGGGCGCCTGATGATCCTGTGCCACCTGTCCTCGGGTGAAAAATCTGTCACCCAGTTGGAGCAGCTTTTGTCCACGCGTCAGGCCGCCGTCAGCCAGCAATTGGCCCGCTTGCGTCTGGAAGGGCTTGTATCCTGCCGTCGTGACGGGAAAATCATGTATTACGCGCTGGCCGATCACAAGGCGCGGCAGATGATTGATCTGGTTTACAACCTGTTTTGCAACTATCAGCCGCCCGAATAGGCGCTACTGCGAGTTCGGCACCCGTGCGGTGATTTCCACATCGGTTTTGCAATCGCTCATGCAGGCGTCATGGGTGAATAGCGGAAGTTCGGTTTGCGCGCGGTCATCCATATAGAACCCGCCTTCATTCGGCAGATGGATACTGGTGAAATTCTCGCGGCTTAGCACGAAATCCTCGTCCACCAAATCATTTGAATAGAGCAGATATGCAAGGATGGCGTATATTTCGTCGTCACTGGCGGGTTCGCCATAGCCCACCGTCATCGCCCGATTGATGAAATCGTAAGCGGTTGAAAGAAAGGGCCAGAACGAGCCAATCGTGCGCATGGGGCGTTCATCCTGCAAGGTACCCAAGCCACCCGCCAACGCCGGATAACGCCCGACACCTTCGGCAAAATCACCATGACAGACGGCGCATTTTTCAATGAACACCTCTTCGCCCTGCATAACGCTGCCGCTGCCCGCAGGCAGGCCCAACCCATCAGGGCGCACGTCAATATCCCAGGCGGCAATCTCGTCCGGTTCTGCCACACGGCCAAGGCCCAGTGGTTCGGCCGTAACAGGCAGGGCAAAACAAAGAGCCGCCAGCAGGCTAGGAAACCTCGACATTTTCCACCCTCCCGTCGCTTTTCAGGTGCCATGTCTGGATGCCGTTGTTGTGGTAATTTGAATTTACCCCGCGCAATTTGCGCAGCGCATCCTTGGTGGGCTGCACATAGCCGGTGCTGTCATGGGCGCGGCTTTGCAACAACAGGGGGCGCCCGTCCCAATCAAATTCGTAATAGAACCGGTGTAGGCTCTTATCGAAACTTGGCCCTGACAGGCGCGCCTTGACCCAGTTGATGCCGCCATCCAGCGTGATGTCGACCTGCGGGATGCTGCCCCGCCCCGACCACGCCAGACCGGACACCACCAGCGGCCCCTTGCCATGCAGCACCGGCGCTTGCGGGCTGGGGCTGGTGATCACCGATTTGGCGTCCATTTCCCAAGTGAACCGGCGCGTGCGCCCGTCCGCCATCAGGTCGGAATATTTGCTGCTTTCCTCGCGGTGATGCCACGGTTTATCACCGACTTCGATCCGGCGCAGCCATTTGACCCACATGTTGCCTTCCCAACCCGGCACAACCAGCCGCACGGGGTAACCTTGTTCTGGGCGCAAGGCCTCGCCGTTCATTTTGAAGGCGACCAGACAATCCTCCAGCGCCTTTTCCAGTGGAATTGAGCGGCTCATCGCCGCCGCGTCCGACCCTTCGGCCAGCAGCCATTTACCGGCGGCTTTCACGCCTGCCTCGTCCAGCAGATAGCGTAGCGGCACACCGGTATATTCAACGTTGTGGATCATACCGTGGGTAAATTGCACCCCGTCCATCTGCACTCCACGCCATTCCATGCCGGAATTGGCAGCACACTCCAGAAAATAGGTGCGGTTTTCGCGCGGGAAGCGCAGCAGATCCTGCAAGGTGAACACAAGCGGACGATCCACCAGCCCGTTGATCATCAGCCGGTATTTTGCCGGATCAACCTGTGCCGCCCCTGCGTGTGATCGCTGGAAACACAGCCCGTTCGGAGTGATGATGCCGTCCAGTTCGTGCAAGGGGGTAAAGTTGATCGCGGTATAGGCATCAGGGGTTAGCCATTCGACGCGCCGTCGCACCACATCGGATTCAAATGGGGATGGCAACCCGTAGGGCGCATCATCAATCGGATCACCCAGATCGCGCCGCCATGGCTGCATTTCGGTGATCGCCGGATCACCGGCAAGGGCGGGGCCAGCTGTCAGCATAGCCCCGCCAGCCGCCACGCCTGTGGTTAGAAACGCGCGGCGGCTGGGGGTTTTGTCTGGCGTGTCAGGCACCCGTCACCATGACGGATTTATTCGGATCAACATGCACGGTGCCTTTGCGCTTGATATAGTTTTCAACCACATCAAAAATTGCCGGCCCTTCGGTGCCTTCACGCACCGATGCCCAGCCGGCCACCACATAGTTTTTCGCCGGATCAATCGCTTCGCCGGTTTTCAGCATCGTCATATTTGACAGGCGTGATCCTTGGGGTTTGGAAACATCGATATGATAGCCCATGCCGCCCACACGCACCATGTCGCCGCCCTGCTGGTAATATGGGTCAGGGTTGAACAGGTTGTCGGCCACATCTTCCAGAATAATCTTGATCTGCTCGCCGGACATTTCCGAACGGTACGAATTCGGATAGCTCATCGCGGTGGCGTTATACAGATCCTCGCGGGTGATATCCTGACCCGGCATCATGCTTGGCCCCCAGCGGAAACCGGGGCTAAGGGCAATATCGGCCTCGCGTTCGTCAATCAGGGCGTTACAGATCAGATCATCCCATGTGCCGTTGAAATTGCCGCGACGATAGAGCAGGCTGTCGGTTTTGCCGATCACTTCTTCCAGTTCGTCCTTGAACGGCGCACGTTCGGCTTCAAGGGCGGCGGTCATTTCGGGTTCCGCCGCAATCACATCCGAGAAGATCGGGATTAGTTTGTGACGGAAACCCATCAGTTTGCCATCGCGCACGTCCAGATCAAGGCGGGTGACGAATTTACCGTTCGAGCCTGACGCAATCAGCATGGTTTCCCCCACCAGCACAGGTTCGGGCAGCGCGTCATGGGTGTGGCCGGTCAGGATGATGTCGATGCCTTTGACCTTGGAGGCCATCTTGCGATCCACGTCAAACCCGTTGTGCGACAGGCAAACCACCAGATCGGCACCGGCGGCGCGCACTTCATCAACCATTTCCTGCATCCGCTCGTCATGGATGCCGAATGAATATTCGGGGAACATCCAGCCGGGGTTGGCGATGGGCATATAAGGGAAAGCCTGACCGATTACGGCAATCTTGGCGCCGCCACGTTCAAAGAATTCATAATCGACAAAATCCTCGGAGGGTTCGTTCCATTCGTTGTCGTAGATGTTTTGCCCCATCGCGGGGAATTCCAGACCCTCGATAATTTCGCGAATCCGATCCGACCCCAGCGTGAATTCCCAATGGAACGTCATCGCATCGGGTTTCAGGCGGTTGAACAGGTTCACAACATCCTGCCCCTGCGTTTTCAGGCAGGTGTAAGAGCCATGCCATGTATCACCACCATCCAGCAGCAGCGCATCTGGACGGTCGGCGCGGATGGCGTTGACCACGGTTGCAATCCGGTCAATGCCGCCCATCTTGCCATAAGTTTTGGCCAATGACGTGAAATCGACATAAGTCAGGGCATAGGCCTCGGGGGTGCCGGGCTTGATGTTGAACATTTTCAGGAAATCGGCGCCGGTCACATGCGGCGGCATACCCTTTACATCACCCAGACCCAGATTGATTTCAGGTTCGCGGAAATAGGTCGGTTTCATCTGCGCATGAATGTCGGTGATATGAATCAGGGTGATATTGCCGAAGGTGTCAAAATTCAGCAGTTGATCCTGCGTCAACGCCTGTTGCGCGGCCAGCTTGGCCCAATTCCCGACGCCCGATGCGCCATAAATGGCCGAAGCCGCTACTGTTGCCTGCAAGAAATCGCGACGCGAAATCATATTGTACTCTCCCTTGGTTCACTGTCACACAGGACCAGAGGGCAGAATGCCCCCGCGCCCCGCAAAGTTATTATAAATAGACAAACAAATAGCATTGCGCCCCGCGAATGATCCACGGGGCGCAATAAATGGTCTTAGTTGCGAACCGAAGGTCCGGACACCGAAAGCCCGTTACCGCGTGATGCGACGTATAGCTCTAGATCGACAAAATCCTGGCTGCCGGGTTTGTAGGTCTCGGCACGTGTATCGCGCACACAGCCCTTGAAACGGGCATGGATGCTGTTCAGCTTGCCGTTTTTCAGACGATAGGACGGAAAGCCGTTGATTTGGCCTTGGCTTAGGGTCTCGGCGCGTATCTTATCCCCGTAATGCTGCTCGTGACAGCTTGCACAGGACAGCTCAAGTTCGCCAGTGCGGGTATAATACATTTCTTTACCGTGTTCCCACGCAGATTGTGCAGGTCCGTCAATGGCAACATTCACCGGCATACCGCGCGATTGCACCGATATCAGCGCGTTCATCGTTGTCATCTCGCCACCGGTGTATTTCCAAGGCTCGGCCCCCATACGGGTGGTGCGGCAATTGTTGATTTCCATCTCGATTGTCGCAACTTTGCCCATGGTTTCATCCCATTTGGGATAACTGGCACGAACACCGACCATGCTCTCTTCTGGGGCACCATGGCAGGACGCACAGGATTTGCCTTCGGTTCCGTCAACCTTGTTCCAGTTGTCCAATGCCTGTTCGACAAAGATCATACCGGGGTTTTCGAAATCATCCGATTGGACGGCCTGTGTTTCCGATGCCCGGAAGCGCCAGCCATCATAGGCGGTTGCAAGATGCGAGATACCTTCGGCCGGTTTGACCTCGGTCACCATTTCGGATTCGTCGTTCACCACCAGTTTTGCAGGCTTGGGCGCTGTTTCAGCCCAAACTGAAACAGTCCCGATTGCAAATGTGGTAACAGCGACCAAACCAAATACGCCATTAAGCGATTTGTTTTTCATTTTATTCCTCCCTGTTGTAGTACCGTTCCCTTAGGTCGCTTCGATAGATTTGGCGGCCTCGTAGACAGAGCCGTCATCATCATACCAAGTGAACTTGAACTCGCCTGACTCGGGAACCTTGGCGTCGAACTGAAAGAATGGATTGGTCGAGATCGACGGCTCCATCGCAACTTCTACCACCGGCTGACCATTAAATTCGCAAGTAAAGCGATTGATGATCGAACGCGGGATAAGGTTGCCTTGCTTGTCTTTGCGACGCCCTGATTCCATCTTGTGGCTGATCAGGGTTTTGATTGTGATGCTTGAACCGGCTGCTGCCGATTTAGGGACTTTAACACGGGGTTTTACACCAGATGCCATATTTCGTTTCCTCCTGGGTTAGCCGCCGCAGCCGCCGATTGTTACTTTTACTGCATTCGAAGCCTGAACAAAGCTGCCATCCGCCATCTTGGCGATTGCAACGACATTCTGGGTTCCGGCCAACCGGATGCGCATCGAAATGGACTGGGCACCGGCCATCGGGCCAAAGGCCACTTCTGCTGTTTTCGGATCGGGGTTGCCTTCTGCGATAATGATAATCGCAACGGCACCCGGGGCATCGACCGCAATCGGAACAGTATTCCCGTTTTCGGCGATTTCCGGTGTTGTCAGCGTAACACCGCCTTCGGTAGGTTCGGCACCCCCAGTAAAGGCCATCGCGGCTTCGGTTGCGGCGGATGCCTGAAATGGCACGGCCGTTGCGACAACCGCGCAAGCGCCGATAGCCATCGCATCGCGTCTCGTTAATTCCATAAAATCTCTCCTGTTAGTCTTAACACTTCCCGTGCGGGAATTACTTCAGTGTCACCAGATACGAGACAACATCCTCGATCTGCTGCGCCTCGAGCAAAGGACCGAAGGTTTCATCGGCGGCCTTGCCGGTATAGCGTTTTCCTGGCCGGATAAATCCGTCAACCTTGTAGAACGACGGCATAATCGTGTCCGCAAAAGTATGCTTGGCATCGGTAACGATTCCGCGAATCTGGGCTTCGGTATACCGCTCGCCCACGCCATCAAGCGAAGGCCCGATTTCCCCGTGGAACGGCACGTCGCTCATTTCCGTGATTTGGTGACAGGCAACGCAGTTGCCAATTTTCTTGGACCCGATCGCCTTGCGACCGGCGGCCGGATCGCCCGGTACCCCCGTCAAAGACGTAGCTACGGATCCATCTTCGGCAAAGACGACTTTGCCCGGTTCAACTTCGGCTGCGGATAGTGCAGTCGTTGCTGCTATCAAGGCGGCCATGCCTAAAACAGCTGGCTTCATTATGTTTCCTCCCATTGGATTCTGTCCTCCGAACTCAAAGCGTAGAACAAAATGTCGCACCCCTGCAACAATAAATTAGCATGTGTGAATGTATATACGCAAGATTCTTGCGCGAAGCCCCAATAAACATTGGCGGAATCGAAGAATAAATAATTTTCATCACAAGCGATTACTCAATGACGCCTTCTTCTTTCAGCATCCTTGCGTGATATTTCTGAAATGGCTCGTCCCCGTCATAGCCCTTTTGCAGAATCCACTCCATCAGGTGCCGTGTGGTATACTTGCCAAAGGCACCCGGCATGGTTGCGGCGGCAAATTCGCTGGCCAGATCCTCGTCCGTTTCGCCATCGCGCATGAACATCATGGTCGGGGTAAAGATAATCCCCCAGCGCGCTGCCATCTCCCGTTCGGGCAAAACCGTGCCGTCCAGATCGGTGACTTCGACATCGCCAAACAGGTTCATCTGCACCACAAAGAATTTCTCGCGCAGAAGTTTGTCAATTTCCGGCTGCGGGAAAATCTCGGTGTGCATTTTATTGCAATAGATGCAACCGCGTTGCTCCCAGATAATCAGCAGGCGTTTACCCTGTTCATTGGCCGTCGCCAAATCCTCGCGAACATCCTTGAAGGTGTTTTGCAACCACGTTGGTTTGTGCAACCCGTCATCGCCCATTTCCACCGCACCCGCAGGCAAGGCAACCGCGATTAAAGCCGCAAATACAAATCCGAGAAAACGCATGGGGTATCCTTTTTGTGCTAGCCGATGGTCTGGAACCACGGGAACATTTCAATCATGAAATTGGCGATGACATTCAGGGTATTGGTCACCATCAGAATAGCAAACAGGATCAGCATCAACCCCATCACTTTTTCGACATAGGCCAGATATTTACGATTTCGCGCCATCCAGCGCAGGAAAGGTTTGGCGAAAAACGCGGCCAGAACAAAGGGCGATGTCATGGCCAGACCGAATGTCATCAACAGCAACCCGCCCTGCATCACCGAATCCTTCATCGAGGCCAAAAACAGAATGCTGGCCAGCATCGGCCCAACGCAGGCCGACCAGCCGAACCCGAAGGCCAGCCCCATCACATAGGCCCCGACGATGGTTGAAGGGTCCGCCTTGCTTTCGAATTTCGCCTCGCGATACAGGAACGGCACCCGCAGGATGCCCAAAAAATGCAGACCAAACACGAATATGATCGCCGCTGCCGCATAGGTCAGCTCGGTTTTCCACATCCGCACGGTTTGCCCCGCAGCGGTGGCCCCCATCCCCAAAAGGAAGAATATTGTCGTCACACCAAGGGCGAAAAACAGCGCCGAAATCACCAGCCGCCGCGCCGCCCCCGGTGCGATGCTGTCGTTGCTTTGCAGTTCCGACATTGAAATGCCGGCCATATAACTAAAGTAAAACGGCACCATTGGCAGTACACAGGGTGAAAAGAAAGCAATCAATCCCTGTAGCAGTGCCCCGCCGAATGTCGCATCAAACATGTTGTCTTGTCCTTGTCCGCCTGAATAAAACATATTATCATATGTATATGTAACGCAAGGATACCGTTCTATGTTGCGGATAATAACTCTGGCATTTGGATTGATGATTGGTTTTTTCCTTTCATCCCAACAGGTTATTGCAGATGTGCGCCTGATGATGGTTGAACAGGACGGCTGCCCTTGGTGCGAACGCTGGAAGGCCGAGATCGGGCCGATTTACCCAAAAACAGCCGAAGGACGCATTGCGCCGCTGGTAAAAGTGAAAATTCACGACCCGCTTGAAAAGGGCATTACGCTGAATTCACCGCCCATCTACACGCCGACATTCATCCTGTTGAATGACGGTCAGGAGGTCGGACGAATCGAAGGCTATCGAAGTGATGAATTTTTTTGGTGGTTCATGGAAACCATGATTAAAAAACTGCCCGAAGACCTGCAAAGGGACCCGGGCGCATGAAAATGAAAGAACAACGCGCTGATTATTGCACACCTGCCCAAAGGACAGGTTCTGGGGGTGCCAAAAATACCGTATTCAGAGGGAACCCCTCTGTTTCGGTCAACAAAGCGGCCTTTAACGGCCGAATGACGAACCCGGGTTCTAAAGAGTAAGGAGCGTTCCAATGGAAGCGACACTAACCGGTTTTAACAACGTGGCCGCCAGCAAAGACGGCGTCGACACCGAAGAGTTGGGCGGGCGCGCAAGCGAAGCCTCGTCCTTTCTAAAGGCGTTGGGGCACGAGGGACGACTAATGATCCTGTGCCATCTGTCTTCGGGTGAAAAGACCGTGACCGAGTTGGAAAAACTGTTGTCATCGCGGCAGGCATCCGTCAGCCAGCAACTGGCCCGACTGCGGCTGGAAGGGCTGGTGAAATACCGGCGTGAAGGCAAAACCATCTATTACAAGCTGGGTGATACAAAGGCCCGTCAGGCGATTGATCTGGTCTATAACCTATTTTGCGGTGTCGACCAGAAGTAAACTGCGGCACATTTCGTCAATGGCATGATTTGCCTATAGTCGCAAAAGTCGCAAAATCCGGCTTTGGAAACCTGCGTGGGCCTAACCATCCTGTGCAGGATTTTCCCTTTTCTTTTGGCCTTTTACACGATTTTCCTTGAACAGACCCGTCCGTCTGGCGCACAAATATCACATACCCAAAAACTAGACCGGAAAACCGGCACGCGGGAGGATTATATGGATTTACTGCCTTTTGGTGCCCAGGCGGCCCTTGTCGGGCTGTTTGGCGGCATTATTATGGGCCTTGCCGGACGGATGGGGTATTTCTGTTCACTGGGCGCATTGGAAACGGCTGTCTACGGACAGGACCAGACCCGTTTGCGGATGTGGGGCATGGCCCTTGGCACTGCAATCATAGGGGTTTTCACCCTGAACACCGCCGGAATTTTCGATTTCTCACAGTCGTTCTATCATCAGGTCAAATGGAACCCGCTGGCCAGTATCTTTGGCGGGCTGCTGTTCGGCTATGGCATGGCGATGGCGGGCAACTGTGGATATTCCGCGCTGACCCGCTTTGGTGGCGGCGACTTGCGGGCCCTTGTCGTGATTGTGGTGATGGCAATATTCAGCTTCATCACCCTGAACGGCCCGCTGGCCGCCCCGCGCCTTTGGTTGATATCCGAAGAACCCTCGGAAGAGATAAGCTCGATCGCGTTTACTTTGGGCGAGGCGACGGGGATAGCCCCCTTTGCCATCGCACTGGCCTTTGCCACCGTGCTGATCCTTTGGGCACTGTCCTATGACAAGCTGCGCAACAATCCCGAACAGATATTCTGGTCAGCCGCTGTCGGGTTTGCAATTACTGTCGGGTTCTGGGGCACTTCCATGCTGCACGAAGACAGTTTTGGCGAGGTGCTGGTCGAAAGCTATACCTTCACCGCACCGATGGGCCGCACCCTGATCTGGCTTATGACATCCTCGGCCGGCGGGTTGGTGTTTTCGGTCGGATCCGTTCTGGGGGTGATTATGGGGGCCTTTATTGGCTCCTCCATCAAACGTGATTTCAAATGGGAAGCTTGTGAAGACCCGCGCGAACTGGGCCGTCAGGTCGGCGGCGCGGCCCTGATGGGCATCGGCGGTGTCACCGCTTTGGGGTGTTCGGTGGGCCAAGGGCTTTCGGCCTTCGCGACACTGGCCTATTCTGGACCCGTTACACTGGCCGCAATTGCGGCGGGTGGGCTGATTGGCCTACGGCAGCTTATTCACGGGTTTGAACCAGAATAATATCGTCTGCCAAACAGCGCCAGATGCACAATCAGGATAACGATCCATGCGACCAAAATGGTGGTTAACGTATGGCTGAGGAAATGCCGCCCATTCACCATCTGGTATCCCCCCATCGCCCAGCCCAGCGCCATCGCCCCCGCCAGCGCTGCCATCTGCTGACGTCGCGTTGCGGCAATCATCACAAACAGCAACAATGCAAACCCGCCCGAGGCATGGCCTGCCGGAAAACAGCGTCCGGGGTAATCCACTTTGTTTTTCTCGAACAACGTCACATAAGGCACGTCCCCGCCAAATTCCTGCAACTGGTAGGGGCAATGCACATGGGTTTCTTTTTTGCTCAATCCGACCACAGCAGGCACCAACAGCAGGCACAACAGGATGAACAGATTGTTACGGGTCCGAAACCGGCGCAGGGGTTTGATCACAAACGACAACACCAGCGCCAGCAGGATCAGGATGGCATACAGCACCAGCAGTTTTTTAGGTGCATCATAGAAAAAGAGCCGGATCACCGGCTGGGAATAATCCACCAGCCAAGCGCCATTGCGATACAGCAAATGCTGGAACGCCATATCCAGTCCGGTATTTTCCAACCCCAGCACCACAACAAACAGCAGCACAACGGAAACGATCAAATGCCGCACGTGATTGATATGAATGGGGGGCTGATCCATGTTCAGTCTTCTCCAGTAGACATATGGTGATCCCGGCAGGACTCGAACCTGCAACCCCCTGATTAGAAGTCAGGTGCTCTATCCAGTTGAGCTACGGGACCAATTTCATGACTTACTGCGAGATAGGGCGCGTAAAAGCAACCCCTAGTGGGTCCAGGGACCGCGCCGGTTGGTGGCAAAGTTTTCGCCGTAACCGCCGGGGCGAACCACCGGTTTGCGTTTGTGTGGTTCGAACACCTGTGCGTCAATGCCGTGCTGTTCGGCATATTCAACTGCGGCCTCTTTGGTGCCGAACTTCAACCGCACTTGCGACTCCATATCGTTTGAACTGGTCCAGCCCATCAAAGGATCAATGCAGCGCGCGGCTTCGGGGGCGAATTCCAGCACCCATTGACGGCTTTTGGCTGTGCCCGATTGCATGGCATTTCTGGCAGGTTGGTATATCCGCGCAAGCATGATCTTGAGTCTCCGATATTCAGTTGCCCTGTTATCCCGAAAATTAGCGGCATACGCAAGCATACATTATGCAGGACAACCAGTTTGTTGTGTGTCAGGTTTCCACGCACAAACCCACCAATAAATCACCGCATCGCCTGCACCATACCGGGAAAAAACAAGCGATTGCCGATCAAGTGCTAGGGAGCGAGGGTGGGGTGGGTGTGCGCTTGATCGACAATCATTTCTTCTGCTTGCCCCCTCACGTTAAGCATAGTTTTTCTAACTGGCAACATAAAAATACCCCTTGGGTTGTGGCAAACTGTCTAAAAATCTTCTTATAGTTTTAACTATTTGATAAAACTTTCCCTCTTTTGCCTTGAAAACAGGGGAAATTCCCGCTGCGCCAAACCACCCCCTTGCAGAAGAACAAAAACAGATCAAAACTGGTGGCCCAGATAGGAATCACGCCATGCAGCAAAACACCCCGGAACCGCGCAATAAACTCGAAGGCGGCAAACGCTTTGTCATGCATACAGAATTTGAACCGGCGGGCGATCAGCCCACAGCGATCAAGGAACTGAGCGAGGCCATCAATTCGGGCGAACGCAATCAGGTGCTGTTGGGCGCCACCGGCACCGGCAAGACATTCACCATGGCCAAGGTGATCGAGGAAACCCAGCGCCCTGCGATCATCCTTGCCCCGAACAAAACCCTTGCGGCGCAGTTGTATGGTGAAATGAAGGGGTTCTTCCCTGAAAACTCGGTCGAATATTTCGTATCCTTCTATGATTACTATCAGCCCGAGGCATACGTGCCCCGCACCGATACCTTCATCGAAAAAGACAGCGCCATTAACGAACAAATCGACCGGATGCGCCATTCCGCCACCCGCGCCCTGCTGGAACGCGATGATGTGATCATCGTGGCGTCCGTGTCCTGCATTTACGGCATCGGATCGCCCGAAACCTATACCGCAATGACGCAGGATCTGGTGACCGGGCAAGAATACGACCAGCGCGAGATCATGCAGGGGCTGATTGCACAGCAATACAAACGCAACGATAACGCCTTTGCGCGCGGCACCTTTCGTGTGCGTGGCGACAGCCTTGAAATCTGGCCCAGCCATCTTGAGGATCGCGGTTGGCGGCTATCCTTCTTTGGCGACGAGTTGGAAGGGATCACCGAATTCGACACCCTGACCGGCGCCAAAAC